>CAZMVS010000312.1:0-18425 GCA_964569525.1 uncultured Planctomycetales bacterium | reverse complement strand
AAAAAAGAGCATACCGCCCCGCCTGCGTCCCGTCTCGCCGATGACTCCAGAATCGATGATCGCAAATGGAGCAAAGCCCCGCTACTTCAATGTTTTCCTCTTGGATCCCCGCTGCCGCGAGTTGCTGACGATTGGCTGTCCACAAATCTAAAAAAAACCTACCGTCACCGCGCCGAAAACACTCTTCCGGATTCTTCAATCTGTCTTTGCCAATCCGGTAAACCTCTTTGCCAACCTCATAACAACAAGGTCCCGCCGATGGCGCGATACCAGCCAACATCCGTTGCGGATCGCTCCCAAAAGTACTTTGCATTTGTTCCACAAGACCGGCGGAAATGCGCGATACGGTCCCCAGCCAGCCGGCATGAACGGCCCCCACCGCCGGCCTATCCGGATCATAAACCACAATCAACGGACAATCAGCGGACAACAAAATCAAGGCTAACCCCGGTTCATCGGAAATCAATCCGTCCACGTAAGGTACGGCTGTATCCCGGCCGAAACGCCCCCTGCCCTCGTCCTGTTTTTCTACCTTAAGGATCAGGTTGCCATGAATCTGAGCTGGTGAAGTCAAACGTTCAAAGAGCATCCCCAAATGCGAGCAAACCTCCCCGCGCCAATGAACAGCCTGTTCCCGACCCAGCCCCCGATGGGGAGCAAAATTTGCTTTCCCGGCAGCCAACGCATGCACAAATTGCGGCTCTTGCGCCAGCCGCTCAAAATAAAACAAAAGAAAATCGCCCCGTCGTTCCCCGATCATTTCAGGCCCCAATCTTGAGCAGCACCTTAAGGTGATTCGCATCTGCCGCCAACTCCATGGCTTCCACTCCCCTGCTCAGCGGCAATTGCCTGGAAATCATCGATTCCACGTCCACCTGCTGACGGGCCAAGGCGTTAATAGCCTCGGAAAATGGACCACAACGGCTGCCCAGCAGATTAATCTCATTGATCACCACTGGGGCCAGGTTTACCGGCGCAGCCTCCGCGTATGTACTTTTCAAAACCAGCGTCCCCCGAGGCCGAACCATGCGCAGGGCTAAATCGAATCCTTCCGGCGAACCCGTACAATCAACAACCAAATCCTGATCCCCCCGAGGATTCAATTCCGACACATGCCGCGTCTGAATCCCCTTCTTTTCGCAAAAACTAAGCGTTCGTTCATTCCGCCCCACCATCTGCAAATTACACCCTGAATTACGTAATACCTGCCCCACCAACAATCCCAGCCTGCCGGTGCCGATCACCGCGACCCGCATATGCTTTTCCACCGGGCATTGCATGATCACCTGATACGCTGCCGCCAGTGGTTCTACGAAAACCGCTTGCTCATCACTTACCGCCTCCGGAACGGCGTGCAGGTTTCGCTCCGGCACCGCTACATAATCCGCAAAGGCCCCATCACGTCCATCGATCCCGATCACCGTCCGCCGCCGACAATGGTTGGACAGCCCTTGTTGACAAAGCTGGCATTTCCCGCAAACACAGTTGATCTCGGCCACCACACGCTTCCCCTTCCAACGTCTGGGACCAGCCTCCACAGTTCCGACAAATTCATGACCGATCACCCCCTTGAAATCCATGTATCCGCGGGTGATTTCCAGGTCAGTAGCACAAATGCCTGCTAATTTCACCGCTACCAACACCTCGTCGGCACTTGGTTGGGGATCCGGATATTGCTCCGTGTACTGAAGGCCCTGATCAAAACATAAAGCTTTCACTCTTATCATTCTCCTTTGAGCCGATTTTTGCGGTCGTCGCAGGATTCTATGCTGTCGGCGGGTAACCAAACCGGCCGGCGACTGGCATCAAACGAAGCTGGCCGATATATTCACTATTTGTTGCCAGCAGCCACAAGCCGATATCCTGTATTACATAATCGGCATCGTCCCAGCTGCATGATTATTCTTACCACATTATTCATGGTATCTTAGGAAATGAACCGGATCGATCAAGCATTGAAAAAGCTCACTGAGACCGGCAAAAAGGGGCTGCTACCCTACCTGACCGCCGGTTTGCCGGACTTGGAAACAACCCAGCAGTTACTGCTCGCACTGGATCATGCCGGCGTCACCGCCGTCGAATTGGGCTTCCCCTATTCCGATCCCGTAGCGGACGGTCCGACCATCCAGTCCTCGTTTACTCGCGTGTTGGAACAGGGCATCCAAGTCAACCAGGTCATGGAAATGGTTCGTGAGTTTCGTCGCCAGAGTGAACTCCCCTTGTTGGCCATGCTCTCCTATTCCATTGTTTATCGCAAAGGCGTTGGTAACTTTATTCAGCAAGCTGCCGATGCAGGTTTCGATGGTTTGATCCTCCCCGACCTATCCCTGGAAGAAGCTCCGGAAGTCGCTCGCATTGCCAGCCAAGACGGCCTCTGCCTCGCCATGCTGATTTCCCCGGTCACTCCTCCGGATCGCTGGGAAAAAATCGCCGCCACTTCCACCGGTTTTGTTTACTACATGTCTGTCTCAGGAATCACTGGCGAGCGCGATCAATTGCCCCCGGAATTGATCAACAATGTCCGTAGCCTGCGGGCCGCTTCCGGCCGTCCGGTTATCGTGGGTTTTGGAATCAGCAAGGCTGAGCACGTCCGCCAGGTATGCCAGGAGGCCGACGGCGCCATCATCGGCAGCGCCCTTGTGCGACGCATCATGGAAGCCCATGACCAGGGAAAAGATACTAAAGGCATCGTCCAAGTAGCAACCGAAGCGGTCCGCGAATGGATGACCGGCTTGCCTTAGCATGTTCACCACAATCCAAACCAATCATTGCCGGGGATGGAATTTCTGATGGATGCTCTTCAGGCGTGAATTATCCACGTGAAGGTAAATCTGCGTGGTCGATACGTCGGCATGACCCAGCATTTCCTGAACCAACCGCAAGTCCGCCCCACCCGCTAATAAGTGTGTCGCAAAACTGTGTCGCAACGTGTGCGGAGATACTTTGCCGCTTATCCCCATTCGTCGCGCATACTTGACCACCAATCGCCAGCAATTCGTGCGATCCATCGGCCGACCCGTTCGCGACAGAAACAGCCGATCCGTGGAACGCCCCTCCGCTAGTACCGGTCGAAGTTCACTCAGATAATGCCGTAGAGCCTCAACGGCCTGCGAACCTACGGGTACTACTCGTTCCTTCTGCCCCTTCCCCAAGCAACGCAGGAAACCCATCTCCAGCTTCAAGTCCTGAAGGTGTAACCCGACCAACTCGCTGACCCGCAAGCCGGAAGCATAAAACAACTCCATGATCGCACGATCCCGAGCCCCCAAAGGTTCCAGCAGATCAGGCTGAGTTAAAAGCTTTTCAACTTCCCTCACACCAACAACCCTGGGCAGGTGCTGCCATTTCTTGGGCGATTCAATTAAGGCAGCAACATCATCTTCAAGCCAACCTTCCCCGTAACAAAAGGCTAAAAATAGTTTAACCGCCACCAGCCGCCGAGCAATAGAGCTTACCGCTAGTTTCTGCCTTGTTCGCTGGTCAAGTAGGAAATCCTGCACGTCCGTAGGCGTCAGTTTGTAAAAATCCCGCTCCGTGCGGGAAAGAAAATCCGCCAACGCCCGGAGATCACTCCGGTAAGCAGCCAATGTGTTATCCGACAATCCCGCCTCAGACCAAAGTTGAGCAAGAAAACGATCGATCAGCCTTGCTACTGGCCATTCATCCGGCGATCGCCCCTCAAGCCGATCGTACGATGGAGACGCTACTTTCCCACCGCTGCTCGGTGATTCTAATTTGTTGATAGATTGGACAGGATTCATAGTTACAGACACACAACCGGAAGGCTTCCCGAATATTCGTCATGGTCAGCAAGGAAGCGCACCGGGGATCTCTTCTATTCAGAAATGGGCAAACATACTCGCCCTTTTTCACTGCCTTCCTCGCTCAATAATCCACAGAGAATCTTACCAATATCCGCCCCCTCATTATCGGGATTCAGGCTTCCAAGGCTTGAACCAATCTGAAAGGCGAAAAAGAGGCAGTGCTCGTCAAGAAGTACCTGGAAACTTTGTCATCAGGCGGATTGACGCTTCTGCGGGCCGATCATACCATGCTGGCCGAGCTTGGGAGAATCCCTTACCGGTGGTGGTTATGCAACCATGGCCGATGAAGTTACAATGATCACGAATATTTTAATTCCCGCAAAACATGGAGGAAAATTATTTGCTGCCCCGCTTGATACAGCTACTGGAATCCTTCGGAGGACAGAAAATTTTACTCATCGGCGACCTGATCTTGGATCGCTACGTTTTCGGCGATGCGGAACGGATCAGCCCGGAAGCCCCCGTGGCGGTCCTGCGTAAAAGCCGCGAAGAACATCGCGTTGGCGGTGCCGGCAATGTAGCCGCCGATCTCCGTGAACTTGGCATGAACGTCATTTGCTGTGGCGCGATCGGCGACGATGAGGCCGGTCAACAGGTCAAAACCTTGTTGAACGAGCAGGCGGTTAACACCAACAGAATCCTTACCTTGCCTGATCGACCTACTACAACTAAAACGCGTTTCGTCGGTCTGGCCCAGCATCGACACCGGCAGCAGTTAATTCGAGTGGATGAAGAAAGGATTCAACCCCTTTCTTCCGCCGAACAGGATAAACTCACTGAATGGCTATTTCAGGCTCTCCCCGAAGTCGATGCCGTCTGTCTGGAGGATTACGACAAAGGCCTTTTGCATCCTTCCCTTTGCCAGCGCGTTATTCAAGAAGCCCAAAAACAGAATGTCGAGGTGCTGGTCGATCCGGCCCGAATCAATGATTACGAAAAATATCGTGGGGCCACTATTCTCACTCCCAACCGTTCCGAGTTCAAACAATTAAGCGGATGTAATGAGGACTCCGTTGACTCGATCCGCGAAGCCGTCAGCGAAATTGTCGAACGCTACGAGCTTGGAGGCCTCCTGATTACCCTGGACCGCGAGGGGTCTCTGTTGGCTTTGCGGGACCGCAAGCCGCAATTGTTTCCCACTCGCCCCCGTTCGGTATATGACAATACCGGTGCCGGGGATGCCGTGTTAGCCGCCTTGGCCGCCGCCCGAGTGGTTGGTGCCGATTGGCAGGAAACCGCTATCCTGACCAATGTCGCCGGAGGACTGGAAGTCGAAAAATTTGGCTGCGTCCCGATCTCCCGGGCAGAGATTATCGCCGATCTGCGACTCGCCTTGGGAGATTCTAATGGCAAGGTTCGTAACCAAAACGAATTGGCTGGCGAATTGAAACTCCGCCAAAGTCGCGGCGAATCCATCGTCTTTACCAACGGCTGTTTCGATCTGCTCCATGTCGGGCACGTGCGTTTCCTGGAACAATGCCGGGAACACGGGGCTGCCTTGGTCGTGGGTCTGAACTCTGATGCCTCCGTCCAAACTCAAAACAAAGGTACTGATCGGCCCATCATCCCCCAGGATCAACGCGCCGAGGTGTTGGCCGCCTTGCAATGTGTGGATTACGTGGTCATCTATGACGAGCCAACCCCTAAAAATATCGTCGAAAAGCTTTCGCCCAACATCCTTGTTAAAGGCGAGGATTGGGCCGAAAAAGGTGTGGTCGGACGGGAACACGTCGAATCAACCGGCGGCCAAGTAATCCTTCTTCCCTTGCTGGATGGTGTCAGTACAACCAAAATCGTTGAACGTATTCGTTCGGGGGAAAGTTCATGAACGATATTTTCCAGACCGGGCTCCAAACTCATATTCAATTGGCCAATCAGCTCAACAACCAACTTGGCGTGTTGCAGGAAATCGCCGCCACCCTGATAGACGCCATCAAAAACAAACATCGCGTCTATATACTGGGCAATGGTGGTAGTGCCGCCGACGCCCAACATATCGCCGCCGAACTCATCGGACGCTTCAAGCACAACCGGCCCCCCCTGCCTGCCATGGCTCTGACCACGGATACTTCCGGGCTGCTTTCCATCGGTAACGACTATGGCTTTGGATATGTTTTCACTCGTCAGGTGGAAACCCTTGTATGGCCCGGAGATATTCTCTGGGCCCTGTCCACCTCCGGAAATTCCTCCAACGTGATTGAGGCGGTTCATATGGCCAGATCCCGCCAAGCGATTGTCGTCGGATTTACCGGCCGATCAGGCGGCAAACTCAAACCCCTCTGTGAACATTGCCTGTGTATCGATGAAACTGACAGTGCTCGCATTCAGGAATTACACCAAGTCGCCTACCATTTAATTTGCGAAGCCGTCGAACAACATTTCGTTGAACACCAGCCGCCAAACCCCGAACTCGAAAATTATTGATCCGGCATCAATTTTCTATTGCAGAATCGCTTGACTCCATGCGTAACTCCCCCAAACATCAACATCTTTAAAGAGCTCGTCGATCGCAATATTCCGAAGCCCGGATTGTCCCTCTAGCGGCCCAAAGACCGAGACCTTGCCAGCCACGCCAAGGAATGTTACGCTCCATCCCGTATGACTGATGATCCACAAAAAATTCTGCTTCGTGCAGCCGAATTGGAGCAATGCTTGGACCAGCTGGCCCAACAAATCCACGCCAAACATCACGGCGAAGCTCCCCTTGCTGTCGTGGGCATCCGCAGTCGGGGGGAAGTGTTGGCCCAGCGGTTGGCTGATCGTTTGAGGAACTTGGAACACAGGGATATCCAGCTCGGCTCTCTGGACATTACTCTTTATCGTGATGATCTTGCCGAACGCGGCCCACAAGCGATTCTGCGGAAAACAGAAATTGATTTCGACCTCAACGGTCTGCACCTCATCCTCGTCGATGACGTATTGCACACCGGCCGCTCGGTCCGCTCCGCTTTGGATGCCTTGGTGGATTTGGGACGCCCCAAAGCCATCCGTTTGGCCGTACTAGTGGACCGCCCCGGCCGGGAACTCCCTATCCAGGCCGATTACATCGGGATTCGCGTCGATGAGCAGGATGTGCCGATAACCGTGCAACTGACCGAATCGGACGGTATAGACGAGGTGCGCGTCGGATGAAAAAAAACGCAAAAAACAAAACCGACAAGCTACTCGCTGCCTCAACCCCTTCCTCCAAAGGCGGTTTTGTCTGGACACGCAAGCACCTGCTTGGCTTGGAGGATCTATCCGCCGAAGAACTGAACCACATCTTCGCTACGGCGGAAAGTTTTCAGGAAGTCTCCACCCGGAGTATTAAAAAAGTTCCTGCTTTGCGCGGCCGGGTCGTAGTAAACCTGTTTTATGAAGATTCCACCCGTACTCGAATGAGCTTCGCCTTGGCTGCACAACGGTTGTCCGCCGACGTGTTGGATTTCTCTGCTGGAAAATCCTCCGTTTCCAAGGGTGAAACCCTGCGAGATACAGTCCGAAACATTGAGGCCATGGGGGTGGACACCTTTATCATCCGCCACCCTGCCGCTGGCGCGCCTCACTACATTACCTGCTGCACCAATTGCAACATAATCAACGCCGGCGATGGACAACACGAACATCCTACCCAAGGCCTGATTGACATTTTCACCATCCGGGAACGCAAAGGACGTCTTGACGGGCTTAATGTTGCCATTGTAGGCGACATTGCTCATTCCCGGGTAGCCCGCTCCAATTTCTGGGGCCTGACCCGCCTGGGAGCCAAGGTCACCTTCGTGGGACCGCCAACACTCGTTCCACGTTCTTTCGAAAAAATGGGGGCCAGGATAAGCCATGATCTCGATGCCACCTTGGAAAAGGCCGACGTGGTCAACATGCTGCGGATTCAGCATGAGCGAATTTCCAGTCAGGTGTTTCCCAGCAAGGAAGAATATGTCAGGCTATTTGGACTAACCCGCGAACGCTTAGCCAATACCAAGCCCGATCTGCTGATCATGCATCCCGGCCCCATCAACCGCGGCGTAGAGCTGGCCAGCGAGGTGGCGGATGGACCTAACAGCTCCATCCTGCGGCAAGTTTCCAATGGCCTGGCCATCCGCATGGCTGTCTTGTTCCTCGTCAATCAAGCCTCGCAGCGAAAAACATAATGGGAACAATCAAAATGACGTATTTTCGGCAACCAAGGCCGCTTACAGGCTCTAGTTGCCTCCGATTTCATACTGGCCGAACACCGCAAGGGGCGTTATCATAAATGTTTATGGGTAAACCGGATAGCAAACCAGACCGACCAAGCAAGACTCTGGATCGCTACAGTACTTTCAAGCACTTTCGGCGACTGCTGCGCTACGTGTGGCCCCAAAAGCGGTTCCTCATCCCCGCCTTCATTTGCATCCTGGTGATGGCCGTTACCTACTCCGCCAGCATCGGCTCTATCCTTCCTGTGTTGGCCGCCATCATCGAAGAAGAAGGACTCCACGGCTGGGTGGATAAGCAAATTGCCCAAAAACGTCTCGACTGCCTCTTAACCGTGTACGACCCGGTTACTGATCAGCCTGTGGAAGGTATCAAACGGGGTAGTATCCAAATCAGTAAATTCAAACACAAATCTTCCCCCCTTCTTAAGGCTGGCCTCAAGGAACAGGATTTCATCGTGTCCGTGGATGGCCAGGCTCCCGAAGCATATCTTATGTTTCGTGAGTTGGCTGCAGCCCAACAGCTTGATCTCACCATCATTAGCCAAGAAGACAACCGAAAACAGAATATTACTTTTCAGCCCCCGCCTTTATCCACAACGTATGCAACCGTACATAATGCCGTGCAATTGATCCCCGGCGGCGTGGATAAAAAATCCCGAATGCACACCCTGCTGGTCGTACTCGGCCTGTTGTTGACCATGGTATTTGTTGGCAACATCGCCCGCTTTTTTGCACAGTACCTCACCGTCCTGCTCAATACCCGGGCCATCATCGATATCCGGCGGGAAATGTACGAACACGTACTGAAACTTCCCTTAAGCCGCTTCTCCGAAAACACCTCGGATATGATGACCCGCTTCATGCAGGACATGAATGATATCTTCCGAGGCCTGAATAATTTCTTCTCCAAGCTCGTCGCCGAACCGTTCAAAGCCGCTGGCGTAATCACCCTCGCCCTGTGGCTGAACTGGCAGCTGACCCTCGTACTGCTCCTGGGAAGTCCCGCCGTAGCCTATCTGTTCCGCAAACTGGGCAAAATTATACGCCGGGCTAATAAAAAACTACTCGCCGGCTATGGCCAAATGCTCAGCCGCTTGGAAAGCACTCTCAACGGCATGCGCGTGGTCAAAAGCTACACCCGCGAAAATCATGAACGCAAACAACTCTTCAAGGTGGACCGTGTGGTCCTCCGCATGCAGCTTCGCATGGGTTTAATCGAAGCCTTGACCTCGCCTTTTATTGAAACCCTCGCCTTTGTAGTGGGAGCGGTGGCAATCGCCTTTATCGCCCATCGCATGTTGATCGTAGGCGATATCAAGGAACCCGGCTTTGTGACCATGCTCGCCTGCATGGGCGCCATTTTCGATCCCGTCCGCAAACTCAGTACCGTCTATCCCAAACTCCAGCGGGCCAATGCCGCCGCAGCACGCATTTTTGAGTTGATCGACACCCCCACTGAATACGATCAGGATACCGTCAAACCAAATATCACGCCTTTGCAAAAAACAATCGAATTCGACCACGTGACCTTCTACTACCCAAAAACTGAACGGCCGGCGGTTAGCGATGTCTGCCTGACTGTCAAGAAAAACGAAATTATCGCTCTCGTCGGACCTAACGGTTGTGGCAAAACAACCCTGTTAAGCCTCATGCCGCGCCTATTCAATCCCACGAGCGGACGCATTCTTATTGACGGCCAGGATATCAGGGACGTCTCCCTCCGCTCTCTACGCCTGCAGTTCGGGATTATCACCCAGGAATCTGTCATCTTCCCCGACACCATCCGCGGCAACATCGCATATGGCCGACCCAGTGCCACCGAGGAAGAAATTCGCGAAGCCGCCCGCAAGGCATTCGCCGAAGAATTCATTCAATACCTGCCCAATGGCTACGACACCGTGGTCGGCGAACATGGGGCCACCCTTTCCGGCGGCCAGCGACAACGCCTCGCCATCGCCCGGGCCATCCTCCGCAACGCCCCCATCCTCATCTTCGATGAGGCCACCAGCCAAGTCGATCCGGAATCTGAACTCAAGATCCATCAGGCCCTCGAAGCTATCCTCGAAAACCGTACCGCTTTTATTATTGCCCACCGCTACAGCACGGTCAGCGGTGCCGATCGGATCGCCGTCATGGAAAATGGACAAGTGATTGCCGTCGGTTCCCACAAACACCTGCTTCAGTCCTGCCCCCTGTACCAGCGACTCTACGAAACCCAATTCCGCAATGCCGGCTGACAACCGCCCCGCCTTGTTTTTACCCTTTGCCAAAAATTGTCGATTGACCGCGGATAATTTTTTCGTATCCTTAATTCCGTGCATATTCGTTTACCCAGGACCGTTCGCAGCATCCGACGGGTGCAAACCATTGCCCGCGTCCTTACCCACCATGGTTTCGGCCACTTGGTGGCAAAACTGAATCTGGAACGATATGTCCCCATCCCCAAACGATGGCAGCGCTCCCCGAGAGCTGAAATCTCCGAAACCATGGGGGCTCGCCTGCTCCGCGTATTTGAGGATCTTGGCCCGACTTTCATAAAGCTTGGCCAGATGCTCTCCACTCGACCGGACGTCATACCTGCCGATATCGTCGCCGAATTGAGCAAATTACAGGACCAGGTCCCCCCCTATCCCACTGAAAAAGCTCGCCGAATCATCGCGCACGATTTGGGCGCACCGGTGGAGGAATGCTTTACTTATTTTGCTGAAGAACCTTTTGCTAGCGGCTCCATCGCCCAAGTATATAAGGCCACCATTCCCGGTGAAGACGGCAAAGCCGAGCAACCGGTAGTCGTCAAGGTCAAACGACCTGACATCGAAGACGTCGTCCGCCTGGATATGAACATCCTACGCTGGATCGCGGAATTAGCCGACCGCATGATTCCCGAAATCTCCGCTTTTAACTCGACCACCATTGTCGAAGAATTTGAAAAAAGCATCTTACGCGAAATGGATTTTGTCAACGAAGCTTCCACCGTTTCCCGTTTCGCAGAAGCCTTCGGAGCTGATCCCAATTTCCATCCCCCCTCCGTTTACTGGAACCGAACCGGACCTGCCGTCCTGACCCTCCAGGAAATACATGGCATCAGCATGCAGACCTTGCTTCGCAGACCCGATCCTCGAATCGATAAAAAACTGCTCGCCCGCCGACTCATGGAGGCTTTTATCAGGCAATATTTTGAAATCGGCATGTTCCACGCTGATCCCCATCCCGGTAATCTTCTCATTGAGCCGCCCGCTGGCATCGGAATCGTGGACTTCGGACAAACCGGCCGCATTGATGAAACCATGCTCGGCCACCTGGTCATCGCCTTGACCGGCGCCCTCAACAAGGAACCGGAAGTAATCGTCGAAGTTCTCGCGGACATGGGCGCCCTCTCCGACGACACCGACAGACACCAACTCCGCCATGACTTCCTGGAATTGATCGAAAAATACTACGGCCTGCCTATCTATCGCTATGACATGCAGACCCTCTACTTCGAGGTCAACAGCCTTGTTCGCAAAAACCACGTTGATCTACCTCGCGAGTTTGTGCTATTCGGCAAATCTTTAGTAGGAATAGGAGGCATAGCGCTTCAATTAGACCCCCAGCTTGACTTGGTGGCCTTGGTCAAGCCTAAACTCAAAAAACTGATCATTGAGCAGTTCAGCCCCCGTCGAATGGCCAAAACCGCCGGCATCTCCTCCTGGCACCTCCTGAACATCCTCAAGGCGGCCCCAGGCCAATTACGCGATATCTCCCGCCGACTCGCCCGAGGAAAGTGGCAGGGTAATATCCGCCACCAGAACATCGACTACCTGGCCAACGAAATCGACCGGGCCAGTAACCGTCTCGGCTTTTCAGTGATTATCGGCTCGGTAATCGTGGGTAGCTCCTGGGTTATCAGTACCGGTACCACCACCCCCATCTTCGGAATCCCTTTGTGGTCCTATGGACTGGTCGGCTACATACTGGCCGGCTTGATGGGCCTCTGGCTGGTCGTAGCTATTATCCGTAGTGGAAAGCTCTCCTGATCAATCCACTTCTTTAACATAGTCTGTTTCTCTTGCCCTCATAAACCCAGGTTTTTCATTAAAACTCTTATATCTGCTTATGGCGTTTTTTCCCCAGCCTCGAAGATGTCGCAAAAAAGACACAAACCATACATTTGAAATGCATTATTTTCTGCTTATATGAAAAATTATCGGCTACAACCGACCGACGGGAAACATTTTTGAAAAATGAAAATATTTTTGTCGGTTGGGTTTGCTTTCTGTGCCCGGGGATTCTACAAATAATATGGAAGCTGTCGTGTCCCCTTTCAACGGCCTCGTGGCTCTCAAGTGGGAGTCACGAGGTTTTTGTATCTGCTCTTCCCTCTGCGCACAACCCCCCCTGTAAACGTTCCCAAAACTTGTCATTTTCCGCTTTTGCAGTTACCTTATCCTCCATTAAAGAGTTCTTCTCGATAAGCCACGTAATTCGGGAACACACCCGACAAAGGCATTATCGGGACTACTTAAAGCCTTAATGAAACACCCGCATAAGTCTCCCGTGCCGACGTAGCTCAGCGGTAGAGCACCGCTTTCGTAAAGCGGATGTCGTGGGTTCGAATCCCACCGTCGGCTTTTCTTCTTCCGTCTCACAGGCCGGCTTTTGGGACCTGAAAATGTCCGCCAAATACCCCATTTGCCTAGCTGATCTTTGCGTATTACACCTTGGATCAGGACTTTAAACGCAACTCTATTTCCTACAGCACATGGGACCACCCCATTGGTCAGCCCTGAAACCGAACTATAATTATATAGAAAAAGCTCGAAAGGGGCGGGGCAGCCACCCGAGTAAAATAGGAGGTGGCTCATGTATCCTTATCCAATGTATCCTATTGAAAGCGGACCAGGTGAACCACTCCAGGTTTTAGTCGCCATGATTATTTTGGTCGGCTTGATCGCAGCGGTGGCAGGATTTACCTACTGGTACACGCACCATCGCCATCATGAGGATAAAACTGGTCGCCAGCCTCATTAAAAATGCCCAAAAAACAGGTTGTGAACACCTTTGATATTCAAAAAGGGAGTGGAGATAAATATCTGTAATTTGGCTGGTGTTATGGTAGAAATTACCCAAAGGTTAATACAAAAATCTACTCCAACGCACTTTGCAAAACCGACAAAGCATACGCCGTAACCAAATATGGATTATCTTCCTGCCAGCGATCGGCATTGTTTATCCAACTCCCGTCAGACCGTTGTTTTTTGAGCAGCGCCTCGCATAATTCCTTGCGCCAGTCATGACGCTTTCCCCCCGGTTCCACAACGAAAGGCTCACCCCAGACCTGCAGGGCTTTGGCGAAAACATAGTAATAATAATATAAGCCTTCCATGGATTTCGCTCCGGGCATGTTAGGATTATGCTCCAGAGTATAATTCCGCCGGATCCAATTCCCCGCCGCCTGCCCCCGCCGATCCTGACGATCGACGTCTGCATAAAGCATGCTCTTGAATCCCGCATACGTCATCGACCCGTAAGACCGCAGCATGGTAATCCCCTCAACCGTATGAAAACCCGCCTTGCTTTCTCCCCCATTGGCTGGCGAGTATATAAATCCCCCGTCAACCGCTCCTTTGGCTAGCGGCATATCGTTCGTCGAACTCAACATCTGACAGCGACGAACAAATTGCATGGCTCGCTCGTAAGCCGGGTCGTCTTTGGGCAACCCGCTTTGATGTAAGGCCTCCAGCATCATTTGGGTGTTGGAAAGATCCGGCCGACGATGATGCCCGTAACCTGCTCCGCCGTACCACGGATGTTCCTGTGTGATGGCTTCTCCGTGATTATCCTCATCCTCCGGCGTCCATTGGTTCTTCTTCAAGTAAGCAATAGCCCCCGCTTGGATATCCTTGATTTCAGGATCATCCAACGCCGAAAGCATCATCACCGCTATGCTGCTTGTGTAATTACCGTAGCCAATCTGTGGGTTGTAAATACCCCCGTCGCCTTGCCGATGACTCAGCACCAATTTTACCGCCCGCCGCACCACTGGATGCTCCGGGCCATAATCAGGATGCCGAATAAACGCCTTGGTTGCCAATGCCGTGATGGCCGGATCCGATTTGCCTGTCCAGCCGGGCCAACCGCCGTCTTCTAGCCGGGCATCAACCAGAAATTCCAAGCCTTTTTTGATAGGACCAGCCATTCGCCGACGAAGAACCTCTTTATCCGTCGGCTTTGCATCAACCGGCCGGCTCGTGGTTGCATCCGCTCCCCAAGCCATCGCCGTGGATACAAAAAACATCAATAATGCGAATATACGCATTTTATCTTACCCGCGAGTTGTGATCCGCCCGCGCAAAATCCCCCCCCAATATTGCCTTATGGCAATCCTTCCATCACTAATGATTCTGGCCCTTGGTGGCTACTCTTTCTGCTCTTCACGTGCCTTCTTGGCCCGCTCAATGATCTGCTGTTGAACGTTGCTGGGCACGTTCTCGTAATGGGAAAGTTCCATGGTGTATACACCCTGCCCACCGGTAATACTGGACAACCGAGAGTGATAATCGGACATCTCCGCTAGCGGAACTCGCCCTTTAATCACACTCAGACCGCCTGGAAGCATCTCCTGGCCCTCCGGACGCCCACGTCGCGAAGCCAGGTCCCCTTGGATGTCACCAACGTTCTCATTGGGCACAGTTACTTCCACGTGAACGATAGGCTCTAGCAATACCGGCTTGCACTTCATAAACGCGATCTTGAAGGATTCCCGACCGGCGATCTGGAAGGCGATATCCTTACTGTCGACCGGGTGGGTCTTCCCGTCGATCAGGTAAACCTTGACGTCCACCACCGGATAGCCGGCCAACACGCCTTCTTTCATCTGGGCCTGAATACCTTTGTCAACACTCGGACGGAAGGCCTGATCGATGGCACCACCAAATATCTTGTCAACAAACTCGTAACCGGCACCACGCTCGTTAGGCTCCATGTTGATGATTACCCGTCCAAACTGACCGGCCCCACCAGTCTGCTTCTTATGCGTGTACTCGATATCGTTCGCACTGGCGGTAATGGTTTCCCGGTAAGGAATCTTCGGCGGCTTGGTGTCCACTTCCAATTTGAAAAGATTCGACATCCGCGACAGGATGGTCCGCAAATGCAAATCACCAACACCATGAATCACTAACTCGCTGGTCACCGCATCCCGATCAGCAATAAAACACGGATCCTCTTCCGTGAATTTCCCCAACGCCGTACTGACTTTCTCCGCATCTCCACGACTCTTGGGCTCGATCGCTAACGCAAACATAGGTATCGGAAAGTGTGGCATCGCCACCTGTCCCACGTCAGCCTCTTCCGTCATCATGTCCCCAATCTGCGTATCCAACTTAGCCATGGCTACGATGTCACCGGCCATACCCTCTTCGATTTCTGGATGATCCACGCCTTGCAACTTGTATAACTGCCCGGGACGCTGACCCTTGCGTTCCCCTCCAATGTGAATCTGCGAGTCAGATTTGATACTCCCCGAGTAAATCCGACATGCCGAGTACTTGATATTGCTTTTCGGATCAGTGAAAACCTTGAAAACCTGCCCCACAAACTTGCCGTTCGGATCGGACTCGGCTGGAGTACGCTGCTCTTCCTCACCCTCTCCTTTCACCAGTTCTCGCTGCTTACCTTCCACCGGTGAGGGGGTATAGTCAGCTACCATATCCAGCAATTCCTTTACGCCAATTTCTTTTTTGGCGTCAGTGAAAAGAATTGGTACAAATGAACCTTCAGATATGGCTTTGCTTATAACTCCACTCAACTTTGAGGTATCAATTTCACCCTTCTCCAGGTACTCCTCCATCAAGGCTTCATCCGCCTCAACCACCTGCTCGATCAAAGCAGTGTGGGCGTCGGCCACGCTGGAAAAATCTGTGTCGCCTTCGCTGTTCGCAAAACAATCAATCACTTTTGAGCCTTTACCCGAGGGCAGATTCATGATCTGACACTCGTGGCCGAACATCTCCTGGATATTGCCGATCAATTCACTCGAGTCCAGTTGCGAGTCGATTTTGTTGATCACGATCACCCGGCCCAGACCGTATTCCTTGGCCCGCTCCATCATTCTACGGGTATTAACCTCAATTCCCGCCGATGCGGAGATCACACAAACCGCCGTCTCCACCCCCGCCAGCGAGGCAATCGCCGGCCCGATGAAATCCGGAGCACCCGGTGTATCCACCACGTTAATCTGCTTACCCTTGACTTCCACGGAACAAAGAGCCGAATCGATGGAGCATTCCCGGTTCCTTTCCTCCTCCAGAAAATCCATGTGACTGCTCTTTGCATTTACGTCACCTAAACGGTTCGTAACGCCCGTAACGTGCAGAATTGCGTCAGCAAGCGAAGTCTTGCCGGATAATTGGTGACCGACCAACGCAATGTTTCTAATGTCAGCGGTGGTGTAACTAGGCATGTGTTTCTCCAAAACTCCTATGTGGCTATTCCGCCGACACGCGGCGAACAATTTCCTTATTTGACGTTTGCAAGTCCCAGAAATAGCTTATTTTATTGAGAAAGTCCCCGGCGACAAGGCCACCGCCCCCTAAATCGCCCATCACGGTAATATTCGGCCTAAAAAGGACTGAAAATATGCGTGAATCCATCCCCTGTATTGTTGGACTGATTCGCAAGCTTGAATCTTCCGTCAATCGAAAAACCGCCCGTCATGAATCTCCGAAACTCCTACACACCTCAGTTAATTCCTGTTAAAATACGATTCCTCAGCGACTGCTTTGTCCGATATCAAAAGCAACAGGAAGATCATATACGCAAAGGAAACTTGCCCAAAAATGACTCCCATATTCCTTTTTTAATACGTATGGAGTGGCCTTTATGACTACACAGCACCCCGGCTTCTGGTCCCGATTGACCGACCGTCTGAAACCTAAAACCATTAAAAACAAGAACTTGGATGATTTGCCCGATGTAGGGCAAGATGGCTTGTTGCTCGAACCCGCCGAAAATGCCGACGACGGAAACGGCGATAGCGGTGGCGAAAAAACCGGCCGACAACTTACTCGCTGGACGCGCCGGGATCAGGCCATAAACCAACTTCAGCAAGGCTACGAGAAAGTTACCCAGCTGATCGAGGAAATCCAGATCCACCTCGCCTCCCAGTCCGATCGTAGCGAACGCCTCTGCCAGTCCCTTGATCAGATCGCCCGTTCAGCTAACGAACTTCCCGAAATCGCCCGGCAGCAAAACCAGGTCCTCGAAAACATTGCCGGCCGACTGGAAAACACTCAGGAACATACCAAACACCTCAACGAATCCCTCGGCGAAGTCCCCAAGGCTGTTAAAATCCAGTCCGAAACCCTCTCCAATATCAATCGCCAATTGGAGATGACCAGCGAACAAAACGTCATGTCCACCCAGACTATCGAAAAGGTCGGTACCGCCATCAATGCCCTCGGCGAAACCAATCGACACCAAGCCGAAGCTTTGAAAGAAATGAATACCAAGGCCGACGAAAAAAACGAAATGCTGACACAGCTCATTGCCCGGCAGAGTCGACGCTTTACCATGCTGTTCGTCGTCACTCTACTGCTAGCTGCCGGTGCCGTCACCACTGCCGTCATGGCAATGCTTATGTATCAAAAATAAACTGAATACCTGCTATGAAGGGTTTGCCCCGAAATGTGAAAAATACCTTCAGCTGGATGAAATTCTGATCGCCTATTTCCGACTTGCGACCACAAAAAAGGTCATGGCCATCAATTGCAGAAATATCCCGAACAGCAGCTCCGTACCTACAAGTTCCCCCTGAATTACTTCAAATAGAGCCCAAATGAGTACGCCGACAGCCAATATCTGTACCAACGCCCCCGCCAACATGGCCAGCGAAAAATCCTCCGCGCAACGCTGACGCTCCCGCGAACGCAAAAAACTCAGAATATCTTGCAAAATAGCAGCGCTTTCCCGACGCCCCCCCGTTTGGCCTGCCGCTTGTTCCGCGGGCTTCGCTTGACGAGTATGACTTAAAATGATTTCCACCGCTTCGTCCAGTGTCCGGGCTACAAAATCCACGTCCCGACCCTTCTCAATCGGCGGCCGACCACCATCTCCCAAATGTAGAAAAATCGTGCGACACCCCGCCGCCCTGCCTGCCTGCACGTCACGGATTGAATCACCCAACGCCCACGAACCCGCCAAGTCGATCTTTCTCTCCAACGCCGCCTTGATAATCATCCCCGGCTTCGGCTTGCGCAAATCGCTTTTGAGCCGATATTCTTTCACTACCGCCTCTTCGCCTTCCAAATAGGGGCAATAATATATCGCATCGATAATCGCCCCTTCATCCTCAAAATGTTTTTGCATTTGCTCATGTATCTTGACCAGCGTCGCTTCGTCCAGCAATCCCCGCGCAATCCCCGATTGATTGGTGACCACAATA
>CAZMVS010000311.1:0-9258 GCA_964569525.1 uncultured Planctomycetales bacterium | reverse complement strand
CCCTCTTTTGGGGGATGGGGCTGTTGTTACCGGACGTGACGGTTTTTCATCACTCTGTTGGTGGAGGAGGGTGTATTCCAGTGGAATCCAGTTTGAAGTGATCTATAGACGTCATTTTGAAGGCGTGTTAACTTGGTTTTTGGAGCTGAAGCTGGGGAAGCTATCCGTGAGTTGTGGTCATGCCCAGCGGATTTAACAGTTGAGCAGAGTTATGTACCCAGAATTGTTTAAAATTCCATGGCTGAATTATCCCATTCCCTCTTACGGGGTGATGGTGGTGATCGCCCTTTTGGGCGCGGTCTGGTGGATGACCAGGATTGCCAAGCGGGTGAAGGCGGATCCGGATATCGTCCTGAACATGGGTTTTCTGGTCTTGATCTTCAACGTGATTGGTGCTCGGGCGTTCTACGTCATTCATTATTGGGACCAACAGTTTGCCCATCAGCCTTGGCGGAATATCATTGACTTGCGCAGCGGTGGATTTGAATTTTACGGTGGATTCATTGGGGCCTTTACCGCCTGCTTCCTCTATTTATTGATCAAGCGGGTTTCCATTCGACTGTATGCGGATCTGGCGACCCCGCCGTTGTTGATGGGTATGGGTATTGGGCGGATCGGATGTTTTTTGTTTGGCTGTTGTTGGGGAGCAGTTTGTCCGCCGAGTTTACCTTGGGCGGTTGAATTTCCCTGTTCGAGTCCGCCCCATCAGTCGCAATGGGAGCATCGCCAGGTAACGGTTCCGGCGGAACTGCTCATCGTGGATGGGATTGGGCGAGGAGCTTCCATGCCTCGGGAGGTTTTTAACCTGACGCCCAAAAGGCTGGAGCGGATGCGCAAGGCTCCAGAGAAGCTGGCGGCACGTTTGACCAAGGCCAAAACCCGGGGGGATCAAGACGAGATTGAGCTGGCAGCTTATCGTTTGGCCCGGGTTCGGGTCTGGGTGGGACCCTTGTTGAAGCATTTCAAGCAATTTGATGTGGACCAGCAAGATTTGGAAGAAATGGCGGCCGATCCCCGGTATCGCAGTCGGCCGGTGCACCCGGCCCAGTTGTACTCGGCCGTCGGCCCGCTGTTGTTGGCTTGGGTGGCCTATGCCTTTTTCAATCGGCGCAAGCGGCATGGAACGGTGATGATCCTGGGGGTGGGGCTTTATGCGGTGGAGCGTTTCATCGAAGAGATCATTCGCGCAGATAATCCGACGGATACCTTTGGGCTGACAGCCTCGCAGGGCGTTAGTATTGTGATCCTGTCAGTTGTGCTGTTGTGGTATCTTTGTCTTCGTCGGTTGCCTCCCCGTTCGCCGCGGGCGGTTCCCGTGGGACCGAAGGATTGAAACCGCCGTGGGGAATTCGAAAATAGTAATCAGTTATCGCTAATAAACTTACCTGTTTTGATCCCAAGGAGTCCGATCATGGAGCAGGCGATTGCAAAAGCCTCCACGCTTATCGAGGCGCTTCCATATATTCAGGGGTATAGCGGAAAGATTGTAGTGATCAAACTTGGCGGCTCGGTGATGGATAATCCAGCTACTGAGCGGGAGTTATTGCGGGATATGGTTTTTATGTGCCGTGTGGGGATGCAGCCAATTATTGTTCACGGTGGCGGCAAAGATATTTCCACGGCCATGGACGAAGCCGGCCTGGAGCCGAATTTTGTGCACGGTTTTCGTTATACGGACGAGCGCACGCTGGCAATTGTGGAACAAATTTTGTGCGGGCGGATCAATAGTCGTCTGGTGGACGCGTTGGAATCGCTGGGTGTTGAGGCTACCAGTTTAAATAGTTTGACCATGTGTTCACTTTTTGCTGAGCGGATGTATCTGCAGGGGGAGGAGAATCGGCGGATCGACATTGGTTTTGTTGGGCAAGTTAAAAGAGTGGAGGCCAAAGTACTTCAGTTGCTTTGTGCGGCGGATACGATACCGGTGATTGCCCCGGTGGCGTTGGATCAAAACGGGGGGAAGCTGAACGTCAACGCGGACAGTGCAGCGGGTGAGGTGGCGGCAGCGGTGAAGGCTGAGAAACTGGTCATGGTTTCCGATACGCACGGAATACGTGAAGACCAAGACGATCCGGAATCTTTTCGGCCGACGTTGAACCGCAAAGAGATCAACGATTTCATGGATCGGGGAGTTATCGGTAAAGGGATGATCCCTAAGGTACAGGCCTGTTTGCGGGCCTTGGATGCCGGCTGTCAAAAAGCGCACATCATTGACGGGCGTATCGCCCATTCATTGCTGTTGGAAATCTTTACCGACAAGGGCGTCGGGACGGAGATTGTGCAGTAAAACCGAGCCATTTTAGAGTGATCAATTTATTGGTTGTTCGTTCTGGCCTGTCGGCCGAGGTAGCCGCCGTGATGGCGGAGGCCGAAATCGTGGGCGGTGACGCCCTTGAGTTCCATCAAGGCCAGGGCTAATGCGTCGCTAATGGCCAACATGACGGCGATGGTGGCGGTAGGGGTCAGGCCGAGTGGGCAGGGTTCTGTTATAGTGCCCATATCCAGGATGACGTCGCTTAGCTCGCGCAGGCGGGAATCGGGATGCGACGTGATGCCGATGATAGTTTTCAAGCCCAAGTGTCGGCCCAGTTCGAGCATTTCAATGACTTCGTTGGTTTTGCCACTGGTGGAAAAGGCCACAATGCAGTCGTCTTTACTGACCAATCCCAGGTCGCCGTGGGCGGCTTCCCCGGGATGAATATAAGTGGCCGGCGTTCCCGTTGAACAAAGGGTGGCGGCGAATTTGCGAGCGATGTGGCCGGCCTTGCCCATGCCGGTGGTGAGTACCTTACTGGTGCACTCCTTCATGGCGTAGACGGCCTTTTGATATTCCCCGTTAACTTTAATAGAGGTAATCGCGGCTGCTTCCTGTTTCAGGATTTCGGCGATACGTTTTTCAATATCCATGATGGTTTCCGGAAAACGGGATTTCCATAAATCCGTCAGCAGGTAACTCTGTCACCTGTGTCGTCATCACTTATCAACGGTCTTTTGGATCAGGGCTGATAAGAAAAATTTTTACCGGTCAGCCGTTCGTAAGCTTCGATATATTTTTTACTGGTATTAGCGACCACGTCGTCGGGTAGCGTCGGCCCGGGGGGCGTTTTGTCCCAGTCCAGCGTTTCCAGGTAATTGCGGACATACTGTTTGTCGAAGCTGGCCTGGTCCCGGCCGGGCTCGTAATCGTCCGCTGGCCAAAAGCGCGAGGAATCGGGGGTCAGTACTTCGTCGATGAGGATCAAATCGTTGCCTTCCCGGCCCCACTCGAACTTGGTGTCGGCGATGATGACGCCGCGCTGGCGGGCGTAATCGGCGGCCTTGCGGTAGATATCGATGCTGCGCTGGCGGACGGTTTTCATGGCCTCTTCGCCGGCGATTCCGCAGGCCCGCGTAAAGGAAATGTTTGCGTCGTGCCCTTCTTCCGCCTTGGTGGCCGGCGTGAAGATCGGTTCGGGCAATTGGTCGCATTGCCGCAGGCCGTCGGGAAGTTCAATGCCGCAGACCGATTGGTTGCGCTGGTATTCCTTCCATCCGCTGCCGGCGATGTAGCCGCGAACTACGCATTCAATGGGCAGGACTTTGGTCTTTTTGACCAGCATGGCCCTGCCACGGAGTTGATCGAGATGATCTTCAAAGCCTTGTGGAGCCTTATCCTCGATCACTTCGATCAAGTGGTGGTTGACGCCTTGGAGCCATTCGAACCAGAACTTGCTGATCTGTGTAAGGACTTGGCCTTTATGGGGGATTCCGTTGGGCATGACCACGTCGAAGGCACTGATCCGGTCGCTGGCTACGATCAGGAGCTTGTCTCCGAGATCGTAGATGTCGCGGACTTTGCCACGCTTGACGGGGAAATCGGGGATATCCGTTTGCAGGACAACATTGGCAGATGACAAGGTTTTCTCCTTCCGTGCCAGGGTTTGTTGAGGTTTTCCTTCCGCCCGGCATTATAAGGGCTTGGATTTCTTGTGGTAGGGGGAGCGGATTAAATCTTCGCTCGTTTTGTAGAATTTGGATTGAAGCTTGCGGATGCTCAGTTTGCCCCCAGCCATTGTGAGCGGAATTTCTTTCGCTTTTCGAGGGCCAGATATGGCCATATACTGGGCGTCGTCCGGATTCGCGAAGATACGATGGGAGAGCGACTTATGCCTTTTCATGTTTACGTTCCCCTGCCGATACCCGCTGCCGGGCTGGATCGTTTGATGAACGGCGGTGTGGAAGTGGAGGTAAACCCACACGATCGTCCTCTGACGCGGGAAGAATTACTGGAGGCGGTTTGCGATCGGGACGGCGTGTTGTGTATGCTCAATGACCGGATCGACGCAGAGGTTTTCGCCGCCGCTGGTGCGAAATGCAAGGTTTTTGCCAATTACGCGGTGGGGTTTAATAACATCGACGTTGAGGCGGCCACCCAGGCAGGTGTCGCGATCACCAACACACCGGGAGTGTTGACGGAAACGACGGCGGACTTGGCGTGGTCCTTGATGCTCTCCGTGGCCCGGCGGATTGTGGAGGCGGACAAGTTTTTCCGTAGCGGGCAGTGGGCTGGCTGGCGGCCGATGCAGTTTTTGGGCAATGATATCCACGGGGCCACGTTGGGGATTGTGGGAGCCGGTCGAATTGGAACCGCGGTTGGTAAGCGGGCAACGGGTTTCGGTATGCAGGTGCTGTACGTGGATGCTATGGAGAACGAAGAATTGAATGCCATTGGGGGGCGGCGGGTGGAATTGCCAGTCTTGCTGCAGCAGAGTGATTTTGTCAGTTTACATGTTCCCTTGACCGAGCAGACTCATCACATGATTGGCAGAGAAGAACTGGACATGATGAAATCCACCGCGTATTTGATTAATACAGCGCGTGGGCCGGTGATTGATGAACAGGTTTTGGTGGAGGCCTTGCGGGAACGGCGGATTGCCGGTGCGGGTCTGGATGTTTATGAAAATGAGCCGCAACCTGCCGCGGGATTGACCGAGTTGAATAACGTGGTATGTATTCCGCATCTGGGTTCAGCCACGCAGGCGACTCGTTCAAAGATGGCGGAGATGGCGGCGGATAATGTATTGGCGGGGGTGCAGGGTCGTCGTCCGCCCAATTTGGTGAACACGGAAATATTTGAAAACGCATAACGGTTTTTGGTAAACGCAGTACTTTCAAACGGCAAGTTTATGGCCACTACTAAATCATACACTTGGAACTATCGGATCGAGGTGCCTCCATATGATCGTATTATGAGCGTGTTGGAGGCCTTCTTTTCCTCTTACCCCGGGGGAGATTATCAACTGGAGCACAAAGAGAGTTACAAGTTGCATTTTCGCCGGGGGCAGTGGAAGAAATCGCTGTTGGGATTGGGTGATTTGGTGCCCGATCGTCTGGTGCCCGGCCAATTCAACCAGTGGCCGATTATTGTTCGCATTTTAGCCCGCCCTTCGCCGGAGGTTTTCGCGATAACTGTTGATTATCAGTTGTACCTGCCTAAAGAGGTTCCTGCTCTCAAGCCGGAAATTCAGACGTCTGTAGATCAGCACATCCGCGTGGAGTTGAAGGATTTGGCCGACTACCTGGCGGAGTGCATCGGTATGGAGCATCCTCCGCAGATCAAAACGCCGTAGGGCCTTCCCACCCCAGGAGCACGTCTTCATGATCGAGGTTCAAAATCTGGTGAAAACTTTTCCTGCCGCTGCCGGCCCGGAAAAACGGGCGGTGGACGGGATCAGTTTTCATATTGAGGCGGGGCGGATTTACGGACTGCTCGGGCCGAACGGAGCGGGGAAGACGACCACCTTGCGCATTCTGGCCGGCCTGTTGCAACCCACGGAAGGCATGGCCCGAATCAACGACATAAACGTGGCCGAGCATCCGCAACAAGCCCGCCGATACATTGGTTTTATGACCGCTCAGACCGGGCTGTATCAACGTTTGAATCCTCGGGAATTGTTGATGTATTTCGCCCAACTTCATGGGCTTGATCGCGAGCAGGCCCGGTGTCGGGCGGACGAGTTGATCGACTGGCTGGGCATTCGGGATTTCGTGGACTTGCGTTGCGGGGCGCTTTCCACGGGGCAGAAACAGCGAACCAATATCGCCCGGGCTTTGATTGTTGATCCGCCGGTCTTGATTTTGGACGAGCCGACACTTGGATTGGATGTTTTGACGAACCGTTTGATCCTGAATTTCATTCGCCGGCAACGAGATAACGGAAAGGCGGTTCTGCTAAGCACCCATTACCTGGACGAGGCGGAGACGTTATGTGATCGTGTCGGTTTGTTGCACGAAGGCAGACTGGTTGCCGAAGGTGATTTGCCGACGCTGCAGGCGCAAACCGGCCAGCGGCGGCTGACGGATATTTTCCTGCACCTGGTCGGGCAACCGGTGGAGCAGTTTTTGGAATCGGCGGAGCAGGAGGGGGGATCATGAAACCGCCCGCCAACATCTGGACCGTTTATCGCAAGGACCTGCTGGATATTCTTCGTGATCGGCGGACCCTGATGGCCATGATTCTGATCCCCGTGGTGTTGTATCCCGTTTTGATGATGGGGACTATGCGGGTGGCGGAAAGCGAGATGGCCAAGCTTAGCAAGGAAGAGTTTGTCATTGCCGCCGACGATCAAGAGACGGCTGATGAATTAGAAAAAATAATCGACACCGTTCGCGAACATGACCGCAAGGTTGAGTCGCAAAAGGATGCGCCTCAAGGGCAAGATCAGGATTTAGCACCGTGCGCTACGCAGCCGGCGGATGAGTCGCCTTCGTTTACCATTCGCGTCGAAGATCCTGCGTCCGTGCAATTGGGCGAAAAGGTGCATTTGTTGGTTTCGTTGGAGAAACAACCTGCCACTGCGCCAGTGAGTGAAGAGTTATACCGGCTGAGCGTCGGCATCAAATACACCGAAGTGCATGTCCGCAGTCAGACCGCCCAGCAGAAGCTGATCAATGTGTTGCAGCGCTACCAACGGATCATTTCGCAGCAGCGTTTGGAGCTTTATCTTTCCGCACGTGGTGATGAAGCGGTGGTGGGTAGTGAGGTATTTCTTGAACCGGTGCATATTTCCGCGGAGTCGGTGGCAACCCGTCGGCAGCGCGGGGGGTGGATTATGGGCCAGGTGGTGCCGGTGATTCTGGTGATGATGATTATTACGGGGGCTATTTATCCAGCCATTGACCTGACCGCCGGCGAGCGGGAGCGGGGGACGCTGGAAAGCCTGATGACTACGCCGGTGTCCGTACTGCAGTTGGTGACCGGCAAGTTTTTGGTAGTGGCGACGATCGGTATGATCACCGCGGTTTTGAATGTTTCCAGTATCGGGGCCACCATGTATTTCGGCGGGATGGCCCAATTAATGGCGGCGGAGTTGCCGGTGGAGCTACCTTTCAGCGCGTTGCCTTTGATTCTTCTTTGTATGGTGCCTTTTGCTTTGTTGTTTGCAGCCATCCTGATGGCGGTATGCAGTTTTGCCCGGAGTTTCAAGGAAGCTCAGAATTACGTGATGCCGGTGATCGTCTGTTCGTTGATTCCCGCCTTTGCCGTGGTGATACCCACGGTTCGACTGGAGGGAATGCTGCTGGTTGTACCTGTGGGAAACATGGTTCTGCTTACCCGCGAGCTTTTCCAAGGTACGTATGAATGGAGTATGGTGGCGGCTGTTTTGTTATCGACTTCCTTGTATGCCGCCGCAGCCATCGCCATTGCCGCCCGTCTGTTCGGTAAAGAGGCGGTGCTTTTTTCCGACGCCGGTTCTTACCGGGCCATGTTCGACCGTCGTTATTTCCGACCGGCAGCGAAACCCAATGCTTCCCAGGCTTTGCTGTTGGCGGCAGTGCTTTTCCCCGTCAGCTTTTATGCCCAGTCGATATTGTTCGATTTTTCCGGGGAAGGACTTTTGGGCGACTTGATCAATTTGGCCTTTGTGCAATTTGCCGGTTTGTTTATCGCCCTGCCTTTAGTGGTGGTGGTCTTTTATAAAATCAATCCGGTCGAAACTTTTGGTCTTCGCCTGCCGCCGATGCGCGCATGGTTTGCCGCCCTTTGCATGGGGCTTTCTTCGTGGGTGTTGGCCCACGAGTTTTTCCTGGCCCAGTCCCGTTTGCTGCCGCCGTCCGAGGTGACGATGGAGTTTTTCCGGCAACTTGAGGAACAGTTTGCCGCCATTCCGAATTGGGCGGCGTTTGTTTTGTTGGGTATGGTGCCGGCTATCGGGGAAGAGTTCTTTTTTCGTGGATTTTTGTTGAGCGGATTGAAAGGAAGGCTGGGTAAATGGTCGGCCATTTTTGCAGTAGCGTTGGTCTTCGGAATCTTTCACTTTGTGATTGACAAGGTTCCAATGACCACACTATTGGGCATGGCCCTGGGGTATCTCTGCTGGCAGAGCCGCTCCATTTGGCCTTGTATTGTTTTTCACGCACTGCATAACGGATCAGCCGTCATTTTACCGCAAGTGCCAAGTATCGCGGAATGGCTGAATGCTGAGGCGTTGGCCCGTGGTGGTCATTTACCTATCGGCCTGGTTGTTGGTGCCGTTGTTTTGTTCAGCATAGGACTTGTGGTTGTTGGTTCTCTTAAAACAACCAAACGTTTAAGCACTGATGTTGAGCAATAATCGTCCCTTCGTACATAAGCCCCGCGCGAATTTTAGAAAGCCATTTCCGGTTCGTTTCCCAACAATCCCTTGAATTGCAAAATTTGCGCTTCAATAATTTTGTCTTTATGTTGCTTGCGCTGTTCCAGGCGTTGAGCTTGTTGTTCCAGGCGGCGACGGAGATTATCGATCTCCCGTTCCATGCGTTGCTGTTGCAAAGTGAACTGTTTTTCAAATAATTGGCGAATACCTTTTAGTAATTGTTCTCGTTTCTTGGAATCCTGCGTGTCACGAAATTGGCGACTCAAGTCCGCCAATTCCATCCGGACCTTATGCTCCTGAATCAGTAACTCGGCCATTTCTGGATCTTCGCGATATTTGTGCAGGATATGCATCAGCGGTCGGGCGTATCGTCGCATAACTCGTCGAAAAGCATGGGGATTACTTTTTTGCAGGTCCTTCATTTTTTTCCATTGTTGAGGGTAATGCTTTTTAAGCAGTTCGAGCATTTCATCGATTTGCTGCTGTTGGAAAAGAGGGTCCTTGGGGCCATGAGGAGGTCGTCGATCGGCACCCGGTCCCCGGTGTCTGCCGCGATGACGTGGTGGAGGACCGTCCGCCGGTCGTGAAGTTGGCGGGCCGACGCTGAAAGGGAATTCTTCCTCGCCCGGCGGTGGTGGCGGAG
>CAZMVS010000310.1:0-4303 GCA_964569525.1 uncultured Planctomycetales bacterium | reverse complement strand
GCTTGGCCAAAAAATATAAAGACGACTACGGGGCCGATGCGATTTACCTTTTCAAGGGGCCCTTGGTCGTGCAAAATAAAAAGTAGAGTTCAGTTGACTTGCAGGATCGATCGTTGCGAACATCATCGCCGAAAATTGGATATCCTGCAGCTGGTAGGTAAGAAAAGGATAGGAGACTAAAAAACATGTCGCTTGATCGCTCTTTGAAATCGTCCGGCGGACTGGCCCGTCATCGTAATGTCCTTACCCGTGCGGAAAAAATTGCCCGCCTGAAAAGTGAGGACAAGTGGAACGAGGAGCAGGGCATCTTCAAACTCCCCAAGGTCGCCAACCGCAACATTAAAGTTGGTAAGAAGACCAAGAAGAAAGAGGAAAGCACAGAAGAAGCTTAAATCACCGGCCCGTAATCAACGGCGGCGCTTATACGCTGTCCTCCTGCTGGTAAAAGGGGGCCGACTTTCGTGGGCGATCTCTCTCCTGAAAAATTCTTGTCTTCCCGTGCCCGTGCTGTAGATGCCTCGGGAATCCGTAAGGTCTTCGATTTGGGGGCCAGGCTGGAAAACCCCATTAACCTGTCCATCGGCCAGCCGGATTACGACGTCCCCGAATCTGTCCGTCAGGCTGCCGTAAACGCTATCCAAAGCGCCAAAAACGGCTACACGGTTACGCAGGGGATCAGCCCCTTACGAGAACGGGTGGCTGCCGACCTGAAAACCCAGACCGGCTGCGACATGCCCGTACTGGTTACCTCCGGCGTGTCAGGGGGTATCTTGCTCTCCCTGATGGCCTTACTCGATCCCGGCGATGAAGTCGTGCTCGGCGATCCCTATTTCGTGATTTACAAACATGCCGTTCGCCTGGTTGGCGGGACCCCGGTTTTCGTTGATACCTATCCCGATTTCCGATTCGATCCCGAGCGGTTTGAGGCAGCCATCACTCCCAGAACCAAGTTGATGGTCTTGGCCACCCCCAATAATCCAACCGGTAGCTTGCTGGCCGACCAGGAACTTAAACAGGCCGCTGAAATTGCCGAACGGCACAACATCATTCTGCTGATCGACGAAATCTATAACCAGTTGACTTACGATGAACCCTGCCCCTGCGGCCTGCCTTACGCCCCGCATCGAACGCTTCTTTTGCGAGGCTTCGGTAAAAGCTATGGCATGACCGGGTGGCGACTGGGCTATGCTGCCGGCCCGCAGTTCCTGATCGAAGAAATGACCAAGCTGCAGCAGTACACCTTCGTCTGTGCCCCTAGCGTGGTGCAATGGGCCGGACTGGCAGCCTTGGATGCGGATATTACCGGCCACGTCAACGATTACCGCCGCAAACGCAACTTGGCCTGGGAAATCCTTTCCACTGCTTTCGAAGTCAAAAAGCCCGGCGGCGGTTTCTATTTCTTTCCCCGCATTCCACAACGCTTCCAAAGTGATTTCGAGTTCGTCGAACAGGCCATCGCCAATAACATCCTGATTATCCCCGGCTCGGTGTTCAGTGAACAGAATACCCATTTCCGTATCAGCTACGCTACCAATGATGATAAAATCCGCCAGGGCTGCGAACAACTTTGCAAGCTGGCCCACGGATAAAAAACAGTCCCCTCCACCAGTTTGGAACGCGAAAATATGAGCAATTATCAGCCGGACAAAAATGACCATTTCGCCTTTGGCTTGTGGACCATTATGAATACCGGGGGTGATCCGTTCGGTCAGCCGACACGCCCTCCCCTCAATGGCCTGCACGTGATTACCGAACTGGCCCGCCGCAACGTGTGGGCCTTCGAGATGCACGCCGAGGATCTGGTCCCCGAAGATTCAACCCCCGCCGAACGCGATCGTATTATCACCGAAGCCAAAAAACGAATGCAGGACGAAAACATCCGTTGCGTTAATTGCGGAGCCAATGTCTTCAGCCATCCGGTCTTCAAAGATGGAGCTTTAACCAGCGCTGACCCGCAAGTTCGGCAATACGCGCTTCAACGTTATATGAATGCTTTGGATATCGGCCATGAATTGGATGCCGGTTTGTGTGACTTATGGTGGGGCCGCGACGGCGCCGAAGTGGACGCCGCTAAAAATCCCCTCGAGGCCCTCAAGTGGTTACGCGAAGGGCTGAATTATCTGCAGGAATACATCGACAAGCAGGGGTATAAAAACTATCGACTGGCCATTGAGCCCAAACCCAATGAACCCCGCGGCGATACCTATATGCCCACTTCCGGCCATGCCTTGGGCCTGATCTCAACTTTGGATAAGCCGGACAACTGCGGCCTGGTCATCGAGCTGGCCCACTCATGGATGGCCGGCCTGAATCCCGCCCACGATATCGCCCAGGCTTTGGAGATGGGTAAGCTTTTCGGCTGCCATTTTAACGGCCAAAAGCCCTTGCGTTTTGACCAGGATCTGCGTTTCGGTTCCGAAGGACTCAAAGAGGCCTTCTTCGTGGTCAAGCTGATCGAAGACACCGGTTGGGATGGGGCACGAACTTTCGATGCCCACGCCTATCGTACCGCCGATCGCGACGAAGTTTGCGATTTCGTGGAAGGCTGCATGCGCAGTTACTTGATCCTCAAAGAGAAAGTCCGCCGCTTTAATAACGATGGCGAAATTCAGGGTCTGCTGCAGGAGCTGCACGCGGATGGTGATGTTTCGCTGCCTTCACACGGAGAACTTGCCGGTCGACACTTCGAGCCCGATACTCTTGCCGCCCGAAAATTGTGTCATGACAAGCTGGACCAACTGACCATAGAGTTGCTCCTCGGCGTACGCTAAGCGATCAATTCGTATTCGGCTTTCAAAAGGGAAAACCATGCGGGGTGATCAGTCTGTCGGGCGGATCGCGGTCGATTCGGACAAGCCGGTGAACTTGCGAGTTCCGATGGCTGCCTGCGGCGCACCTTCCGGCCAGACGCTGAAACCAATGCCGTAACTGTCCTCGATCTCGTCTAACTCTAAGGTCAAAGCACCATACCAGCGGGGGAATTTGCGGATAAAGGTAAGATCAAGCTTTTCTAAAGAACTATGTTCCACGTCGTAATAGCTACGCAACGCCATGGTGTATTTGTCGCTGATGCGATAGTTCATGCCGGCCCCTAGCAAATCGGAGTCGGTATCACCGATGCGCCGGTACGCCACAAAATAGGATAAGCGAGGCGTTCGCTCCACCGCGTAGGAAATATTAAATAGATCCATGTTGCCGTCGTTGGTATCGAAATTAGCATCTGAAAGAATCGCTGTTGTATCACTGATTCGATATATTAAATTAGTCCGTACATGGCTGCGCGGAATGCTGTTTTCAGGACGGAATTCGTAAAACCGCCCGATGTCTCGAAGGTTCGCCGGTTCATTTCCGAAAAAGTTCGCTTCGATATCCAAAGTAATCCAATCAACCGTCCGCTGAAGACCGGGTCCGCCTCGTTTGGTTTGCCACCGCTGCCGCAAAGCTAATGAAACGCCGTAAAAGTCATTGATGGTTTCCACGCCCTCGGCGAAAGGTGAGATTTCAATACTGTCCAGATTGGAAGCACTGCCCCAGGCGGTTACATCCGGACGGATGATATGCCGAATACCATGCACGTCCAGCAGCTCCGAATCAATCCCTTCGTAAACCCGCCAAAACTGGCCGCTGGCTCGCACACCGGCACTGCCGAACATCCGGTTTTCCGATCCGCCTTCCTGGCTGTCTCCCCACAGGCCGGCCCGCCCCACGATGAAGGGCACGACTTTGGCTGGACCAAGTTGGAAGGGAAAAGTAAGCTCGTTCCGAGTTTCGCTCCGGAAAGTGACGTTGGTCTCCTCCGTGTTGTCCCGTGCCCGCCACTCGTTGAACAGCCGACCCTTATCCGGCTTATAACGGGCAAAGCCGATATGCGATTCATTGAAATAACTGGCGATCTTCCCCAGCGGCTCGCCAACCAAATGGAAAGCCAGATCGGGAAAGTGTTCCGTTTGAGTAAGCCACTCCATCACTCGCCATTGTGTCAAAGCGGTAACCGCCCAATTGTCTTCCTGCTTCTTCAAGTAAACCAGCGTTTCCTGTTCTTTGCCTTCCTCGAATTCCGCGTTGAAGTATTCTTCCAGAAAATTACGGTCTGAAATGGAAGAACCTTCCAGGGTCAATTCCCAACCATCGCCCAATAACTGCCGATGCCGCCAGGTGGCCCGGTAACGATTCGGGCTGGAAAAATCACCATCACGGAAAGGACCGAGATTATCTTCCCCCGTATCGTAAATGTAATAGGTTCGTAGCCAACCGTAGGAATCTTCAAATTCGTAATCACTATCCACGCCGAACCCCGGTCCAC
>CAZMVS010000309.1:0-2927 GCA_964569525.1 uncultured Planctomycetales bacterium | reverse complement strand
AAGTATGGGGCAACAGGTCCGTGCCCGGAATGGACCCGCCGGCGACCACTCCCCCCGGATTCCCCGCCGCATCCAACTCGGTCAGTTCCACGTCGATGCGGGCCGACGTGGCGGTCAACTTGGTGAATTCCGCCCGCAGCCGATACCAGGTATTCCCCGACAGCGCCGGCAGATCGACAATGCTGGTACGGCCGCCGTTATCCCCAAAAGTATCGCCGTCCCAATAACATTCGATGTTCCCCCCTGCCCCGGTGCCGTCGGGATCCATCTGCACGCCGAAAATGTTATCGCTGGAATCATCAGTGTCGGAAATCGACCAGCCCAGGCGATCGTCATCAAACGTTCCCGCAGCGTCCGTCTGGTAGTCCATCTGGAAAACAACGCCCGTCAAGGCCGGGTCATTCCAGCTGAAAGGATTCGCCACCCAGGTAAACGCCCGGTCCCCATTGGTCAGGCCGATCGAACCGTTAACCCCGATACCCGCCTGCACCAACGGGCCGGAGTTACCAGCCTCATAGAACCAGTCGGCATGAGTTCGAAGCTCCGCCCCCAGCGTATAGCCCGTCTCGAAATCCTCGCAGACTTCGGCTGCTTGTGCGAACGACGTGCTCACCATAAACGCGGGCAAAAATAAGAGAAGTAGCCGACTCGGAATTGTTGTAAAACCCGCCATTCGTGAACGGTAGTTGGTTCCAGACATTGCAATCATCGGAATGCTCCTTTTTCCCGGATCCGCGTTGGATTCATATTCTTTTCAAGTCACCCTTATGCCCGACAAGACGACCAACAAAAAAGGCCAAGCCGTAAAACGGTAATTGGCCCTTGATCGAAACGTGCAATTAATTCTGGCAGCTGTCATGTCCATGGCGAATCTCTGAGATGGTTGACCATAACGCGCCGTAATACAACACCTTCCCTTGATGCGCATCCTGTGTGCAACTCAGGAAAGCTAAGTTTTCATCGTTTTAAGCGGAACAAATTCAGGCCCATGGATATGGAAGCAATCTCGTCCCCCAGGATTTTTCAGCAAATCAAGGCCTCTAAGATGTCAACCTTGAAGACATATAAATCTGCGTAGCCACTCAATGCTTTACCCGACAGGTACACGCGCCGTTGCTTGAATACAATAGTCAACCTTTCCCCTTGTTCTTTTATACTGAACAAACATATATATGCCCCTCTTTGACGCGCGGCAATTACCCGTCGTGCAAAAGCAACTTTTTCACGGAATATCAAAGACCATTAAAGAAACCCGCGCACCACAAAAACCACCGGGAATAACCCGCCCTTTAGTCCGAATTAGTCGTCAATAAATAAGCAGAAAGATTTGCAAAATCGATGGTTGGATATTTAATTAATTGTAAAATGTCCGGCGATCATAATACAGGCTCGGCTGTGCCTCATTCACGAAACAGTGAGCCATTAACAGGACAGTTAAATCAGCTTGCCTTTGTCCCTCTTCATTCCTCACCCTGAAAGCAAACTCAACCGCGCCGAACAAAATTTGCTTTGGGTTTTTTCAGAACAGGAAAGTTTATCTCCTTGTAAACATATAAAAACCAAAAAAGGCTTCTTCGGAATTCCCATACGACCAACAATCCGGAAAACGCATAGCCGCTAAGTATGTTAAACGTCATGTAAGATAGCGTAAGGTTTACTTTCCAACGGAAGGAGTAGTTGTTAAAGGGACAAACTGCTTTTGAAATGCCTCTTGGGATTTGATTAAAATGTCTTTCGCCTTAAATCTCTTGCCTTGAGCCCATCGCCATTGAAGGCATAATTGCGGAGATTCCGGATCTTTTGGTTCTATGCTTATAGGAAAATAAAGATCCCGCCAATGTGGTTTCATCCAATATTTACTCGGTCCTCCAGGATCCATCCTCGCCTGTCTCCATTAGGAGCAATTAGGTCGTTTACTAAATGGAAATAAAATATCTTGAATAACAGAGATGAGTCCGAAAGACTTTTGGCGTGTTTAACAACTACGTCGTCCCACTCTACTTCGATTACCACGTTACCAGAACGAGAAATAACATGGGCGGGTTCACCAAGTATTACAGGAATGACATGGTGGTTCAACACCGTAAAATTGCCGCTACCTATTTCGTCTTCAGGCTTATATGGTCCTTCTCTTAATGCTATTCTGAACTCGATGATCGTTTCTTCTCTTTCTCTATCCGTTGCTGAACCATTTTCTTGCGAATCGGAACAGCCGAAAAAAGTAATTACCAATAGGAAAGGTAATAATTTATTGAGCATGTTTTTCCCTGAAGTCTTTCTGCTGTTCATGTGTCAAATTTAATCATGTCAACGGTCCTATATAACCGATTTTTGCAACTTTACATTCGCTATAATTCAGGCCATTTATCTTTCCAACGAGATCAATTCTATCAGTCGTCTCGAACCTCTCTCTGAATATCCCGAATCTCCTTCAGTAGAGCGATCATTTCTGCATTCTGTTCTTTTACACTGGTGAAATATCTCTGCGCCTTACCGAAGAATTGCCCCCATCTGAAAATAAAGCGTATGAAAAATCCTATAAAAAGTATGCCAATTACGAGGTACAGCGAAATAGTGAAAACTTGAAATGTAGGCATTATTCTGATCCTCCCTTTTCCTTCATCAATGTCCTTTTAAAAAACCGCCCCCCAATACTTGCACTGCCTTATTGCAAGCTGAGCATAACCCCGACAACGCCTCGTCGCAACAAAAATCCCTCGAATCCCCTCTTCGCTCTCCTATTCCCCTGTCCACCTGTCCCGGCCTGCCGGGATTCACAAAGCAAAACAGAACAGCCTCTGCCCACCTTAACTCTGCTCGTGATAGGATTTCGCATAGAGTTGTAAGACAACCTTCGCCTATTTCTTTATGCCCGGCTTAGCCATCCCCCCCGGCGAGCCGGAATTCCGGATTCCCCCCTCTCCTCT
>CAZMVS010000308.1:0-6343 GCA_964569525.1 uncultured Planctomycetales bacterium | reverse complement strand
AGGGCGGTGCCGCTGGGGGCGTCTTTTTTGAAACGATGGTGGGTTTCGCTGATTTCGATGTCATAATCATCGCCCAAAGCGGCGGCGATCTCGGCGACGACCTTGAGTAGGAGGTTGACGCCCACGCTGGTGTTGGCGGCTTTTAGGACGGGGATGGCTTGTGCGGCGGATTCGATCTCAGCCAGTTGCTCGGGGGTATGGCCGGTGGTGCCGATGATGATGGGGCGGCTGGCGGAGCGGCAGTGGTTCAGCCAGTTCATGGTTCCCGCCGGTTGGGAAAAGTCTATCAACACGTCGAAATCCGCCCGGATGTCGGAAGATAACTGTACTTGCAGGTTTCCCGTGCCGGCCAACTCGCCGGCGTCCGTTCCCAGTTGAGGATGGCCATCACCTTCTAAAGCGGCGACCAGTTTGAAATTTTCGTCAGCGGCTGCCAAGGCGATGATTTTTTTTCCCATTCTTCCTGCGGCGCCGGCTACGGCTAACTTGATCATCACTGCACCTCGTTTTCAAAACACGTGTATCGAATCTGTGATTATCTTCGTAAGGAAGCATTCTGACAAGATGTATGACTGGAAGGTGTACATGGATTTTACAGATGTCCGGTTTCGGGATGGGGATGGTTGAGGGATTTGCCCAAGGCTTGGCTTTTAGCAGATCTAAGATGGATATTGAGAGGCAGGAAGGTCGGGCGTAGGCTGTTTTGGCCTATTGATATTGTATGGATTTGTCTGCAAGACCCTGTATTGCCAACATATTTATGAAACGGAAACTCGGTTTTTGTGGTAGTGGGTAAAAAAATACCGGCCAGGGTCGGGGGTAAACTGGCCGGCAAATGCCCCTTGTGTGGGGCTGCGAGAGCGTAGGTCGCCATGGGGGAGGTAGGCGCCTACAAAGGGGTTAAGTTATATGTGAGATAGGAGAGGTCCAGGCATCTGAACGTTTATTCAAAATTTTACTCCAATTATTTTGGGTTCGTGATTGTTTTTGATTTTCCGGTTGATGTTTTGATTGCAATTTATCCCAAGGCGTCAGGCGGCCCAGGTCGTTCGGGGCTGAACCATTTTTAATGGTTTGGAATCGGGCGCATCTCCTGAAGTTATCTTCGCAGAAATATTTTTTAGTATGCTCAGCTAGCGTGTAGGAATTATCGCGCAGAAACTCCAAGAGCGATTTGCATGCTTCGTGGTCACAATAAGGACATTTCTGTTTGGATGATGTGAAATTCATATTTGACATTTCCAGCGTTCGAAAGTCTTAATAAAAGGAAATTTCCACCCTCGGCCAACCGCAAATTGTAATATTAATCACAACATGACTTCTTTAACGATTTCTATTTTGGCGATTAAGGCGTATATCGCAATCGGCGCTTTTACTTAATCGGCGGTGATAAAATGCGTATTTTTCATAGAGTTTTCGTACACAACTTACTTGGGATTCGGAAGCGTGAGTGCTTACTCCAATGTTTAAGCGGAACGGGCGAGTCTTTGCCAGGACCCCGCCCGTTCCAGCTACTTTGATGTTCCGTTCAGCTACGTCGCCGCCGGAAAAGCACCATGCTGCCCAGTGCCAGCAAGGAGACTGTGGTCGGCTCTGGTATGCACCAAGTGTCGATAATCATTTCATCCACGTTAATGCTTCCAAGAACGGTGAAGCTTTCGAATTCGGGATTGGGCCGTATTTCCCAAGCGTAGGTACTTTCCATCCACCCGTTTTCGAGGGGGAGGACCTCGACTAATGAGGGAGGTTCGACCGGGGCCGGATCGAGGTTTTCGAACATCGGCGTTGCCTGGATGCATTGAGGTCTCCAGGTCAACTGCAACCACACCCATTTGTATTCGTTTGGGGGTTCGTGGTTATCGACGATGACATCGAGAGCCCCGGAGAGCGGCAAGACGCCGACACGTCCCTCATCCTCGGGAAGCCATTGATCCCAAGGGGAGGCTCCCGGGGTCCAGACCAGTTCGGTGCTGGGTAGAGGATCCATGCCCCCCGGAGCCGGTCCGTCAGGCGGTACGGGCTGACCCGGTCCAACCGTGCTATTAAATTCCCACATTTGCGAAGTCGTCGAATACTCGCCCCGCCACCAAGGAGGCTGAAGATCATCGGCAACGGCAATTGAAGTCCATAATGCGCATGCCACTAAACATACGCCCACTACGAATTTTCGTTTCATAATAGTAGCTCCTTGCCCCGACATCCTGACATCTTGCCCGGAAGTCGACACGATCCGGGCGGGAGACGTCCATTTCCAAGTTTCAGGCAATTCTGCCTAAACGTTTCCCTGATCGAGACCTCTTCCATCAAGTGTTAAGACTCCCTTGGGTTTGTTGACATAGCTCTTTGGGAGCCATTTATTGATGGTAAGAGATTCTCCCGTTTTGCTGGGATGGATCGTAGCATCGCCAGCGTGGCTTACCTTCTTTTCTCACCTCCTTTCCGCGATTCGTTTTGGAAATGGTTCAAGCTTGACTTATTACTTAGCCGCGAGGCCTTAATGGGTCGAATTTTCCTTTCAGATTAAATCTTTCAAGTGCTTTCTACAGACTTATAGCAGAGTGCTCATAGTGGTGAAAACCTGCAATTTTCACGATCCAAGAAGATTAAAGGCTGGTGTAAAGATAAACAGGCAAAGTTTGAAATGAATTATCCGATAACGAGAGGCAAGCCGGGAGTATTTTCTGCCCGATATGGGGACAAATTCGCGGGTCAGTCATCAAGTGAGGTCAGGCCGTGACGGATAGCGTACTTGATAAGATCAGCCATGTTATGCAACCCAAGTTTATTCATGATATTTCGGCGATGTGTTTCCGCGGTACGAATCGAGATGTGCAAAAGATCAGCAATATTTTTGGAGGAATGTCCTTCCGCCAGTAATTGAAGGACCTCTCGTTCGCGGGTTCCTAACTTGGTATGGATGTCCTGGCCGGATGGGAACGCCCGTTGGGTATAACTGTCCACCACGCGATCAGTGATTTCTGCACTGAGGTATTTTCTTCCGTGTATGACGGCTTGGATTGCCCGCAGGAGTTCGTCGCCTGCATTGGCTTTGAGGACATAGGCAGATGCTCCCGCCTCAAGCATACCGAGGACGTAGCTTCGGTCGGCGTAAAGGGAAAGGGCGATTACCTTGGTGTTGGGATTGTCTTTAAGGATTTGGCGGGTGGCTTCGATCCCGTTGAGGTCGGGCATGGCGATATCCATAACAATCACGTCCGGATGAAGTTTGGCGGTCTGCTCCAAGGCTTCCCGGCCGGTGTTGGCTTCAGCGATGACTTCGATTTCCGGGTGTCGGGCCAAGATAAGCCGTAGTCCCTCGCGAAGGATTTTATGATCGTCGGCAAGTATGATACGAACAGCCATCAGGGACGATTACCTTTCCTCTGTTTCGATTTTGTGGTTTTGGTTGGAGCCTCCAGGATAACCCGGGTGCCCTGTCCCGGCGAGGATTCGATTTGGACCGTACCTCCGAGGCTTTCGAGTCTTTCTCTGATACTTAAGAGCCCGAACCCGAAGCCATCTATAACGGCGTTCGTTTGGTCAGGAGAAAAACCGATTCCGTGATCTTCTATGGTTACGCGAATAGCATTTCGACGGCGAAGAATATCGACGTACGCTTCTTTGACACGTGCATGTTTAGCTACGTTAACCAATGCTTCTCTTAAGCATTGGTAAAGTACGACACGGACAGATTCGTCGAGGCATTTTTCGCGGTTGTTATATTTGAGTTTAATGGAAAGACCGTAAAGCTGTCCGATATCTCCAGCCAGCCACTCCGCCGCCGGCACAAATCCTATATCATAAAGAGCGGGATGGCTGAGCTGGAGCATCAGCGAACGAGCGAACTGGTCAGCCCGATTCACCAAGGGCTCGAATTCCTGTAGGCAATCTTCGCAGGAGAGGAAGCCGGCGCGGTTTTGCATGATTTTCAGGCGGATTTTCATCAAAGCGATCAGTTGGGCGAGATTGTCATGTAAGACGACGGATAAACGGCGGCGTTCTTTTTCTTCGGCCAGGGTCAATTTGGTTGCCAGTTTGCGCAATTGTTGTCGATAGCCCTCCGCTAGTTTTTCGGCATGTTTTCGTTCGGTTATATCAATATAAGTTATTTGTACTGCCGGCCGTTGTTGGTTTTCAACGCCCAGGGCATAGACCTCGACCCAGCGAGGTTGTCCATCTTTACGGAGAAAACGATGTTCATAATGACTCGGTGCGGAATGACCGTTGATTCTTCGATTGTAATGGTATTGAATCGAGTCTCTATCATGGGGATGAATCAAGGAAAAAATTTGTCCGGAATCGAAAGCCAATAATTCTTCTTTTGTATAACCAGTAATTTTGGTAAAGGCCTCGTTGGCAAAGACGATGCGTTCATCCTGAACGATTAACAGCCCTTGGAGGGATTGATCAACCAAGGTATGGTAAGTTTCTTCCAGGCGTTTTCGTTCACAGATATCGCGCAACACACCTACGATACCGACGATGTTTCCTTTCTGGTCGCGTTGGACTTTGCCATGGTCTTCCAGCCAATGGATATTCCCCTGTGCGTCGAGGACGCGAAACTCACTGGGAAACTCTTCGCCGGTAGCAAGCGTATGTTTAAAATCGGCCAACAGGCGTTCGCGATCTTCCGGGAGGACCGCATCAAAAAACTTTCTGGAGGTAAGAGACTCCGGGGAAAATCCATAGCAAGCGACTTGTGGGCTGAGGTAGGTCAACATGCCTTTGGCATCGACTGCATATACGATGTCAGAGGTATTTTCCGCGAGGGTGCGATAATTTTCCTCGCTTTCGCGAAGGGCTTGCTCGGCTCGTCTTCGCTCGGTGATATCCTCCATGGTTCCCTCGTAGTAGAGGATAGTTCCTTTGGCATTGCGCACTGCCCGGGCGGTATCCCGAACCCAGAGGACCGAGCCATCCCGTCGGCGAAGTTCAAATTCAAAATCGCGCAGGATTCCCCGGGCTTCGAGGGTTTCCCGCCAGCGATGACGATCTTCAGAGTGGATATAAGTGTCGTTGACGTTGACTTGCATGAGGGTCTCGCGATCGGGATATCCGAGCATGTGTACGAGGGCACGATTGGCGTCGAGAATTTGGCCATCCGGGCTAACGTGATATAGCCCTACTGGAATCCCATCGAACAGGCTGTGATATTCATCCACACTTTGTCGGAGGGCCTGTTCGGTTGCATGAGGCGAAGTAATGTCGGTGGGAACAAGGTCAACGTGTTCGATTCCGCCGCTTCTGTTCTTGGCTGCCGACGCTCGGATTGACAACCATAGAGCTGATCCGTCCTTTTTATGAAAGAGAGCCTCTTCAACCACGATATCATTTTGATTGGCAAACTCAGTCAAGATGTTGGTGAATATATCAGGATCATCAGCTAAATTTTGCAGGTGGGCCTGAAGCAGGGCATCGAGTGATTTGTATCCAAATAATTGCGCCGCCAACAGGTTGGCAGAGATAATCTTCCCTTCAGGTTCCGGAGCCAGACAAATAAAGGGAACAGGTAGATTGGCTATGTTTTGGTCTAGAGGTGTCATATATTGTCAAACAGCAAGTTGAGTCGAAACATTTGTATTGTATTCGTTACAATAACGTCGTTCCTTTCTTGTTGGGTTAAGAGAATTGACTATGCCAAATAGAAATAACAAAATCAAGTTTGTTCAAGCTAGTGGATTATATATGTTTGTCTTGCGTATATATTCAGCTCTTGAATAAGTGAAATCTGATAAGCCTTAACAAAAATAGAGCGACGCTCTCGCCAGTTTGATTTTTAATGAATTGAATTACCTAATTTTAATGAGCCAACCTGCCAAATCTCAAGGGGAAATATATTTCTTTGATCAGGAACCAAGTCAAAGGTTTACGGCGAGAATCAGCTGACCAACCAGTTATCAAGAAACATAGATAATCGCAATTACTTATCCCGTAGAGATTTCAGTTTAAGTTCTTGGTTTTGTGAAAAAAAAGAATTAATAGTAACTTTTAAACCTGGTGGTTAAGGTGGGTGTTTTTTGGGACAGATTATGTTTCTAATGGAATATTTATATGCGATTTGCTCATATCTGAAATTTCCAGAAAGCAGTCGGATTCGGAAGGATGTGCAAGCTGTACGGGAAATCGGCAAAATCTGAGCCGCCGCTAAGCGAACCCGCGATCTTTTTGAAGTGCTATTGTGTCTAATTGCTAATGATCAAGGGCGAAGGTGTGATCCGGGTGATTTGGAGGGGTGTAAGCCCTTTATTTGAAATTAATTATGAACTGGGCCGCCAGGAATCGAACCCAGAACCTTCTGATCCAGAGTCAGACGTGCTACCAATTGCACCACGGCCCAAAAGTT
>CAZMVS010000307.1:0-8774 GCA_964569525.1 uncultured Planctomycetales bacterium | reverse complement strand
TCCGATAAATTCATTTTTCATCGGGTCAAACATTTTGACCTGGGGGGTGAGCAGTTGGTCGAGGTCTTTATCGCGGCTGACAATGACGACCTCCAGTTTTTCGCCGGCCAGTCGGTCGCATAAGGTGGCCAACACGTCGTCCGCTTCGTAGCCCGGTTTGACCAGGATGGGGATTTCCATGGCCTTGACGATTTGGAGGATGCGTTCGATTTGCGGGGGCAGGTCCTCCGGCGGAGGCGGTCGGTTGGCCTTGTATTGGGGGTCAATATCCCGGCGGAAGACGGTTTTTTCGTCGCTATCCATGGCCAGGGCGAGGTAATCCGGTTTTTGTTCCCGAAGGAGTTGCAGGAGCATGGTGCAGAAAACGTAGGTGGCCTTGGTGGGTTCCCCGCTGGGGGCGGTGAGTCTCTGAAACGGCGCATAGTAGGAGCGGAAAATTTGGCTTAAGCCATCAATGATAAAAAAACGTTGAGCCATGAATTCGCCGCCAATTCGAAGGAGGAATTTTCATGCTCACTGTAGATTGGCTGGATAACAGGTGTCAAGCCCAGCCCCCTTGCGTTATTGGTTGACATTCCTGGACGCTCAGGCAACAATGCCCCTTGAGAATCCGTCCTCGTTGACGTCCGCGGAACCGACCATAAGGGGGAACGGCGGACCGGCACTAAAGAACCGATGTTGATTCCCTTTTCCTGCTCATATTGTTCAGGTTCCGATCAACCCGGATCGAAGGTGCGCGAGTTTTTGGCAAGAGGACGTGGTGTGTGGAGTAGGATGGAGGTATCGTCGGCCCCAAAAACTGGAGCTGATCGCGGTGAGCTTACCCACGGGATCAGAGAATTATTCGGAGTGTAGATCATGGCTGTAGCCCGACCGCAGCAGGCAACGCAAAATACCGGAATCAAGGCTGCTTTGATTGCGTTCGTTGTTTTAACCCTCGCCGCCTTGGGTGGGGTTATCTTTTTGTACACCCAGCAAGAGGACTTGCGTGGCGAGGCTGAGCGGGCCTCGGACCAAGCGCAACGAGTCCGGGAAGAAATGCAGGCGGCGCAACAGCAGCGCAACCGGGTGGTTGAAAAAGTCCTTGGGGCCCAGGCGGAACTAAACATGGAGCCCGCCGAAGTGCAGCAGGCCATCAAGGAGGCTCTTGCCCCGGTCTATGATCATCCGCAGGCCCAGGAGGCGGGCATTGTGCCGGATAAAGAGGTTCCCTTGGTGAAGCTGGCCGAACAGATTTTCCAGCTATTCGCCAGTAACAATGAGAAGTTGAATCAATTGCGATCCGAACATCAGCAGTTGCAGGATCGCATAACGTCTTTGACGGACAATCTCCAATCCCGGCAGGAGGAGTATCAATCCACGGTTCAGCAGCTGAGCCAGCGAGTGCAGGAGTTGGAAGCCCAGAACGAAGAGAATCGCCAGAAGTGGCAAAAGGAAGTTGACGGATTGTCTCAGCAGATGACCGAGGCTTCCCAGCAGGCGGATACAAAGCTGAATGAGATGAAGCAGCAGATGCAGGGAAAGGCTCAGGAGTTGGCCGAAGCCAAGGCTCAGGTCCGCGAGTTGCAGGATATGCTGGCCAGTTTTCGGCCGCGCGGTGATATCTATGCCGCGATCCAGATCGCCGATGGGCGAGTGGTTCAGGTTCCCGCCGGCGAGGATATCGTGTACATCAGTCTGGGACGGCAAGACGACGTCCAGGCTGGTTTAACTTTTGAGGTCTATTCTCGGCATGAAAAGATTCCTGCTGACGGTAAAGGTAAAGCTTCCCTGCGGGTCAGCCACGTTTTCGATACCACCGCGGAGTGCAAGATTTTACGGAGCACCCCTGGCAACCCGATTTTGGAGCAAGACCTAGTGGCTAACCCGGTTTTTGCTAAGGATCGCAGGTACAACTTCCTGGTGGCCGGCGATTTTGATCTGGATTTTGACGGGGATATTGATGATCCCGGCGGACGCCAGGTGGCCCAGATGATTCGCAAGGCCGGCGGAAAGATTGTTGAAGAAGTGACCACGGATACCGATTTCGTAGTGTTGGGATCCGCTCCGCCCGCACCCAAGCCTTTGCCTGAGGGGACGGAAGATGAGGCAGCCATGGAGAAAAACAGGGAACTCGAGGTTGCTCGAAAAGCCTTTATGGATCTGCTGAAGGAGGCCCAGTCCATGGCCGTGCCCATCTTGACGCGAACCCAGTTTCTGCACTTTGCCGGCATAGGCGTGCCGGACCATGTCGAACAGGATAATCGGCCAATTTTGGCGTGGCAGTAATTGACTTGCTAAAAGTTGTGATTTAATCCGGGGCGTTTGCTTTCAAGTCCGGGTTTACGGGGAAGCGATTTTTTCTCCATAGTTCTTGCAGATAATCATTTCAAATATAGTTGATTCAATATATATTGATACGAAAAACCTGGTGGAGGAATGGTTTGCTGAAATATGGGATCAAGGCTCTATCAGGCGAAGGTATCGAGATTACGGCCTGCTTCTGTGAATTGGTCGGCGGCCTCCTGCATATTCTCCGCTGCCTGGGAGACCAAATCGGCGAACGCCTTGCCGTTCTGGTTCATGGCCATCTTCATAACTTTGGTGGCCACGGCCATTTGTGTTTCGGCCAGGCTTTTGGCAACAGAAAGATTGGCTATGCTGGAAACCATGCTCATATCGCGTATGTCGGTTAAAAAGAGGGGTAAGTGGAGCATTATTGCGATTTAATTATGGCATAGCGGTAGTAAAATTGTGGCCTGCAATTCAAAGTATATTGAATAAAAAATGTGGGGAATCAAAGTTCATATTCGCGGAGTTTGCGGTAGAGGGTCCGGGCACCGATGCCCAACATTTTAGCGGTTTTTTCCCGGTTTCCGCCGGTTAGTTTCAGAGTGTTGGCGATGTGAATTTTTTCCATTTGTTCCATGGTCAGACCGGCCGTGCTGGGGCCGGGGGCGAGGACAATATCAGTACTGCCGCGAAGGTGTTCGGGGAGATCATCTACGCCGAGTTCTGAGCCGTCGCCCAATACCACCATTTGGTTGATGACGCTTTTTAATTCACGGGCATTTCCCGGCCAGGAATAGCCAGTGAGCCGACGGACCGCTTCAGGGGTAATTGTTTTGACATGTTTTTCGTGAAGCTTGGTAGCCTCCTTCAGGAAATGGTCGATCAGTAGGGGGATATCCTCCCGCCGTTCCTGGAGGGGAGGGATACGAATCATGGCCTGGTTCAAACGATAGAACAGGTCGTCCCGAAAGTCGCCATTCTCGACCATGTCGCGAATGTCCTTACGGGTGGCGGCTATCAGGCGGACATCCACTTTACGGATTTCGTTGGATCCCACGGGCAGGATTTCCCCATTTTCCAAGGTGCGTAGCAGCTTGGCCTGCATGGGCAGGGGCATATCGCCGACTTCATCGAGAAACAGGGTTCCCCCGTCAACGACTTCGAACAGGCCTTTGCGGTCGGTCACCGCCCCGGTGAAGGCTCCTTTGATATGTCCAAAAAGCTCACTTTCCAAGAGGTTTTCGTTCAGTCCGGCACAATTGATGGCCCGGTAAGGTTTTTGGGCCCGGGGCGAATGACGATGGATTGCCTCGGCCATTAGTTCCTTGCCGGTGCCCGATTGGCCGAGCACCAAGATAGTGAGTTTGCTGTCAGCTACTCGCTTGATGGTTTTGATCAGCCGTAGCATTTGTTCGTTGCCGGTAATGATTCCTTCGAATTCTACTCGGCGGGCGGCCTGTTCCGCCAAGGCTCGTTGTTCGCGGCTTCGGTTAGCTTGTTGAGACGCATCGGCTACCGGTTTTTGGAGTTGTTCCAACTCAGGCAGTTTGTTTCCGTCTCCGATCAGACGAACGCGATTGTCATACTGTTTGGCCAGTGAGGCGCGGTCTTCGTTTTCAGTAAGGATAAGGATGACCTGTGAGTCGGGTGCCAAGTGTTCCGATTTTTGGATCCAGTCGGGTTCATCTGTTGAGCGGGTCATACGCGTATGGGTAAGGATGACGTCGGGTTGGCGATAGCGGATGCTTTCCAAGGCCTGCTTTCCGCTATGGACTACGTGACAGGCATGGCCTTCTTCGCGCAGGCCTGCCGCCAGCTCTTCGGTTTGCTGATTGTCTTCCTGCACAATCAATATAAAGGCGGTTTCATTCGTTGTTTTACTGTCTGTAGTTGTCACTCTTTCGTACCTATCTACTTATCCGAGCTTATTGATGTCTCTGTCTGCCTGATTATTACCATTGTTAACGCCACAGGCTTGTTGGATTAACTATTTGAAAGTATTCAGCCGCTGTCACGGCATTGCAAGGCCTGTTTTGAGCAATTTCTTGGAGGCCTTTAAAGTCCGTATAGAAACAAGGCACCTATTATATGGCGATTGATGGATCTCTTAAATGGCTGCTGAGCGATAAAGGCGAGATGAAGTTTAGTTTGGAGGCACAAGAAGAGGCGATCAATGGATAAAAAACAGGGCTTTGCTGCGCTCAAAAAACCAGTAATTTGTGGAAAATATTTTAAAGAACCCCCCCCTCTTACGGCTAGTCTGCTGGTATCTCTTTTGCAGCCGCCGTTTTGTCGAAACATCGACTAGTTATCAGGGGCTCAAGGGCCCGGCTTACGGTTTATCGAGATGTTTGACGTTAAAAGCCTGTAGGCCTTTCTCCGATTCAACCAGATCAAATTCGACAGACTCGCCTTCTTTAAGGCTGCGGAATCCATCGCCTTCAATACTGGTATAATGGACGAAGATGTCTTTGTCCTCTTCGGGTCCAACAATAAAACCGAAGCCCTTTTTTCGATCAAACCACTTGACTTTGCCGGTGACCATAGCACCGCCTCCGGCGAACAAATGCGGCAGCCCTTTTCGGGCATGGACCACAACGACTGTCCATATTGTCCGAAAAGCACTCACCTAAAAATACACAACAACCCAAAACGCTTGTTAGCGAAATGCTATCATTTTTATTTCGCCGGTTTGTCTGACATGGTGTTGTGCTTTCGTACCGGCGGTCCATACAAAAAGAAGCTTGTTAGGCTTCTTCGCTGCTTTCGGACTTTTCTTCCTCGAGTGCAGCTTTGCGACTGAGTTTTACCCGGCCTTGATCGTCGATAAGAATTACCTTGACCTTTAATTCGTCGCCAACCTTGCATACGTCGGTTACGTTCCGTACGTATTCGTCCGCTAATTCACTGATATGACATAGGCCTTCGATTCCAGGCCCGATTTCCACGAACGCGCCAAAGTCCTTAACGCTTACGACGCGTCCGTTATAGAGTTTGCCGACTTTGGGGCCTTCGGCGATTTGCTCAATAATATCCATGGCTTGCTCGGCCCCATCGGCATTGACCGAGGACACCATAATTGTGCCATCATCTTGGATATCAACCTTGGCTCCCGTATTGCCTTCGATGGCTCGGATACCTTTACCACCAAGACCAATGATAGCACCGATTTTCTCAGGATCAATCTTAATGGTCAAGATGCGAGGTGCAAACCGGCTGATTTCTGCTCTTGGTCGCTGAAGGGCAGTTAGCATTGTGCGTAATATTTGCAATCGGGCTTCACGGGCCTGGTCCAAAGTTTGGCGGATGAGATCAAAGGAGATTGAACGTTCTTTCAAGTCCAGCTGGATGCCGGTAATCCCCCTTTGTGTGCCGGCGACCTTGAAATCCATATCCCCAAAATGATCTTCTTCGCCAAGGATATCCGTCACCAGCAATCGTTTTTGGTCGTTATGGAAGCTGCCGATAGAAATTCCTGCTACCGGCTGGGAGATAGGCACTCCCGCATCCATTAAGGCCAGTGTTCCGCCGCAAACTGAGGCCATTGAGCTGGACCCATTGGATTCCGTGATTTCGCTGACCAGCCGGATTGTATAGGGGAATTCGTCCACAGGAGGCAGAACCGCCTCAAGCGAACGTTCCGCCAGGGCTCCGTGTCCGATTTCCCGCCGGCCGGGCCCCATGATTCTCCGGGCCTCGCCTACGCAGAAGGGGGGGAAGTTGTAGTGGAGCATGAACTTTTTGCTGTATTCTTCGATGAGTCCATCGATAATCTGCTCATCGCGGAGGGTCCCCAGGGTGGCGACCACGATGGCCTGGGTCTCGCCGCGGGTGAACAGCGCGGAACCATGGGTTCGTGGGAGGAAATCAACCTCGCATTCAATGTTACGAATATCTTTCGGTCCTCGGCCATCGGCCCGGGTATCGGAGTCGAGGATCAGGTTGGTGACGACTTCCTCCTCTAGCTCGTGCAGCGCGTTATACACGTCCTGCCGTTCGTAGGGGGCTTGCTCCGCCTCTGGGGGGGAAAGTTCATCCATGACTTGGTCGTAGAGTTCTTTCATGGCGGTCTGGCGTTCGAGTTTGCCGGCGATTTGCCGCCGCTGGACCATTTGCTCATGAGCCATCTGGCGAACTTTCTCCGCGAGTTCGGTATTGGGTTCGAGCGGTGTCCATGTTCGCTCCTTGCCGGCCTTTTCGCGCAACTCTTTGATCGCATTCAGGATTTTTTCGATGGCGGCATAGCCGAACTCTATGGCATCGGCCATGTCCTCTTCCTTGATTTCACATGAGCCGACCTCGATCATGTTGACGCCGTCTTCATGGCCGGCCAATATCATGTCCAGATCGGATTCTTCGAGTTCGTCATAAGTGGGATTGATGATGAATTCGTCGTCCACTCGGCCGACGCGGACGGCGGCGATGGGGCCTTCAAAAGGAGCCGAACTGAGGGAGAGGGCGGCTGATCCGGCATTGATGGCGAGGATGTCAGAGTCCAGTATGGGATCAGCGGCCATCACGAAGGTCTGAATCTGGATTTCGTCTTTGAATCCTTTTGGGAAGAGGGGGCGGATCGGCCGATCGATCATACGCATGGTAAGAATTTCTTTACTGGTTGGTCGGCCTTCGCGTTTAAAGAAGCCCCCCGGGAACTTGCCGGCGGCATAGGATTTTTCTCGGTAGTCCACAGTCAAGGGAAAAAAGTCGATTCCTTCCCGGGGTTCGGCGCGAACCGCAGTGCCCAAGACGATGCCGTCTCCAAAGCGAGCCATGACCGATCCGCCCGCCTGCTTGGCGATTTTGCCAGTTTCAAAAGAAAGTGTTCGCCCGCCAATTTCACATTCAACTCTCATCGTTTCCATTTTCGCCTACAACCTTTTCAAAAACATGATTTGATCGACACACGTGATGTCGCCGGTAGCCTAATTCGCTGTTGAATAATCGCGGAATCGGCGGGAATCACGTACCTTACATGAGTTTTTTTCGAAGAAGCGCTGAGTGCTGGAGAGATTGGGGCGAACCGAACACGATGGCATTGTGTTGGTAGTTGACTGGCGTCTTTATTTGCGCAACCCCAAGCGTGCGATCACGTTTTGATAGCGCGTATGATCGACAGAATCCAAGTACTTCAGCAAGCTAGATCGCCTGCCGACCAGTTTCAACAAGCCTCGACGCGAGGCATGATCTTTCCGGTGCGTTTTGAGGTGTTCGGTTAGTTCCACGATTCGGTTAGTTAGCAGTGCGATCTGAACCTCGGGTGATCCGCTATCCTTCTCGTGATGCTGATATTCCTTAACGACCTGCTGCTTTTTCTCTGCCGACATTACCATTGTGTTATAACCAACCTCAAAAGCACGCCATTTGCCATCCCGGCCGAGCCCAGCCCGGCCACCTACCCTAACATTCTCCTCATTTTTCCTTCTTCGTAGCCCAGCAATATATCGGGATTCTTCGCAATTTGCAAGTTTCCTTCCCCTGTAGTGGTTCAATTTTGAGGGGTGATTTTTCCGGATTTTGTACTTGGCGTGGCAAAGGGTCATTTATCGGACGCTCGTTGTTAAGTCCTCCTGTTTGGAATGGGCTTGGCGGCTACCCGTTTGGGTGGTCGGAACTGGAGTTTTCCGGCAACGAGTTTCTTGAGGATCGGCCGGGATTTTGATGGTCCCGTTGATAACGGGGGGAGACTTCCTGATAGGGTAAGCCCAGGCACTTCTTAAACAGTATCAGCTCCCCCATGTCATTACCCTCGACGTGGTGGCCAATCCATTGCATCAGATAGCCAGTTATCAGCAAGGCCAATGCTCCCCAGAGGTAATTTTTTGAGCTATTCAAGGCTATCAGGGCCACGATTACCGCCGCCACTGTCAAAGGTATCCCAATTATATGGAGTATGCGGCTGGTTGGATGCTGATGCCGACGTAAATATCGATCCCACCATGTGGGCATAAGGAAATCCTTTTGGTTTACTCACCTTTGCCATTGGGGATCAACTCCATTTTCGCCAATCGCTGAGTGGCCCCGGCTGGTCCGATTGTAATCAGGGTGTCTTGTGGTCGAACGACTTCCTCCGCTGCTGGATTGAAGGTAGTGGTTCCGTCCGAGCGCATGATGGCAACGACCATGACTTCGGCCATCTGGCGGATGTTGGCTTCACGGAGGGATTTGCCCGCCAGTGGGGAGCCTTTGGAGACGGTAAATTCGTCCATTTCCAGGTCCACACCCTTGGCGGCCACGTCCACGAAATCCACTATGTGCGGGCGGGTGATGATATTGGCGATGCGTTCGGCTCCGATGGCTTGGGGTGACATTACCCGGTTGGCTCCTGCGTGGCGCAGCTTGGGTATGGAGGAAAATTGCTCAGCCCGGGCGACGATATTGAGATTCTTGTGCATCTGCCGGGCCGTTAGGGTAACGAACACGTTATCCGCATCACTGGCGAGGACGGCGACCAGAGATTGGGCTTGGGCGAGCCCGGCCCGCTCCAAGGTCTCTTCCTCAGTGGC
>CAZMVS010000306.1:0-3325 GCA_964569525.1 uncultured Planctomycetales bacterium | reverse complement strand
ATGGTTGCGAAAATTGATCCGCCATCGGCCCCGCCAGGGAATGACCGGTGAATAAAAGGCCACTTCCGCGCCCGCTTCCTTGAGTGGTTTCAAAAATTCATGGGAGGTGTACCAGCAACCGATGAAATCCAGAAGCAGTCTGCATTGCACGCCTTGCTTACATTTTTCGATCATAAGGTCGCGGATTACTTGCCCGGCCTCGTCCGAATGAAAAATAAAATATTCCATATGGATATGGTGGTGGGCTTCGCGAATGCTCTTTTGCAGAACCGAGAACATCTCGCGGGCATCGAAATAAACTTCCACGTCGTTACCGGTAGTAGGGGGAAACTTACTTAGTCGGGCGGCCAGTTGAATCAATCGCCCGGGATCATCCTGCAACGATGTCGGTGGTGATTCAATACGGAAATGTTCCGCCGGCCGCGCTTTCTGCGACAGGGAACGAATCAATTTGGCCCGCCTGCGTCGCCGACGCCGCCGATGTCGGCGTTGCCGAGGCATTCCTAAGAGCATGTAAAAAATAACCGCTAACTCAGGAATCAGAACAAACGTTAGAATCCAAGCCAGCATCGCCCGAGGTTCTCGCGGACGGCGCAAAACCACGATGATCCCCACCATGGCGATCAACACGTGACCGACGTATGACATGTTCCAGATTAATTCCATAGAAACGAATTCACACGGCCCGGATTAGAATTAAAAAGATTCCTTGAAACAGGGAACGAAAACAACGGCGTTATTATCTATGCCGGCAAGATAAACGCTTTATGTCGGCCGCACAATACATTTTTCAAAATAATAGCAAGGCTGAAAAGAGCCGGCCTTGATCGTCCGTTTCGCTCAGCCGTTTTACAATAATCCAAATGAGCATGAACAATGGGTTATGCAATATAACTTTGATCCGCTGTTTTGTCTTCAGAATGGATATGTATCTTACAAAATACCGATTTTGATCCAAGGCTGAAAAAATAAGCTACTTTAGTGAGACTGACAATCACCCACCTTTTTATGACTGAAGCCGGATTTGCATGAATACATGTCCTCCATTTGCAGAAACGGTGTGTGTTACATTTGAAGTATTTAAGCCTGCAAAACTTCCAGAGGGTAAATCCGAAAAATTAAAAACTTATCGTGGAGGACGGAAAATATGCGTGGCCGGCCCGAAGCCCAGCTCGGCACATTCCATGATGGTTTCCGAAAGGGTGGGATGAGGATGAATGCACATGCCCACATCACGGGCGGTCGCCCCCATTTCGATGGCCAGCACTCCTTCAGGAATCAGTTCACCCGCTTCGATACCCACGATACCCACGCCGAGAATATTTTTGCTCTTGGGAGAAACCAGCATCTTGGTCAATCCGTCGTTTCGTCCCAAAGCGGTCGCCCGACCGGAGGCCTGCCAGGGAAACTTGAGTACCTCATACTCCACGCCCTTCTCTTGGGCCTCCGTTTCGGTCAAACCCGCCCAGGCGATTTCCGGATCGGTAAACACCACTGCCGGGATGGCCCGGGCATCAAAGGTGGCTGACTCGCCCGCTATCGCTTCCACCGCAATCTTGGCTTCATACGAAGCCTTGTGGGCGAGCATCGGTTGGCCGGCAATGTCACCAATGGCGTAAATATGCCCCTCCGCCGTGCGCATCCGGCGATCCACTTCCACAAATCCCTCATCGTCGATTTTAACTTGCGTATTCTCCAGGCCCACGTTGTCGGTATTCGGAGTTCGCCCCACGGAAACCAGCACCCGCGCGAAACTCTTTTCAGAGGTGGCTCCGTTTCCATGATCTATATGCACATTGATGGCCGATCTGGTGTCTTCCATTTTGCTCACTTTGGTGTTGAGATGAATATCCTTGAAATTGTTTTTCAGTCGTTTCTCCAGGATTTTTACCAGGTCGCGATCCGCGCCCGGCAACAATCCCCCGGTCATCTCTACCACGCTGACCTCGCTGCCCAGGGCGGCATAAACCGTCCCCATCTCCAGGCCGATATAGCCCCCGCCGATCACCAAAAGCGAATCGGGAATCTCCGGCAGGTCCAGCGCATCCGTCGAGTTCATCACTCGTTTGCTGTCAATATTCAATGAGGGGATCACCGCCGGCCGCGAACCCACCGCCACGATCGCCGTTTTGAACGTAAGCCGACCTTGATCCGGTTCACCGTTCCGCTGGCTGCTCAAAAGTAATGTGTGAGCATCCTCAAAACGCGCCCACGCCTGTATCGTCTCCACCTTGCGGGCCTTGGCTAACTGCTTAACCCCGCCGGAATTCTTGCGCACTACCTTGTCTTTCCATTTACGCAGGCCATCCAGGTCGATCTCCGGGGCATTGAACTTGATTCCCCAATCGGCCATCTCCTGGCTTTCATGAATGATGCGGGCGGCATGCAGAAGTGTCTTGGACGGTATGCAACCGCGGTTCAAACAGACACCGCCCGGCTGCGGATCGGCGTCCACCATGACCACCTGCATCCCTTTTTCCGCGGCGGCAAAAGCAGCGGCATAACCGCCCGGCCCGGCCCCGATGACTACGACTTCCGTTTCTTTCGTCGGCAATTGTTCACTCATGAACGCATCCTTTATCACTAACACTTATTCAAACTTGAATAACATGCGTTAAGTACATTTGCGTGTATAAACAGCATGAAGCTGGAAACTGATTGTCGCAAAACTTATCCCTGCAACAAAAGCATTTCCGGATCTTCCAGCAGGCTCGCCAATTGTCGCAAAAACCGGGCTCCATCCGCACCGTTGATGACCCGATGATCGTAAGATAAGCACAACGGCAGAATCATACGCTCAACCCATTCGCCGTTGACAAGTCGCGGCTGCTTCTTGCCCCGGGCGACACCGAGAATAGCCACTTCCGGATAATTGATCACCGGCGTAAAACCGGTCCCACCGATGCCGCCGAGGTTGGTAATTGTAAACGTTCCGCCGCGCAATTCCTCCAGATCGATCTTTCGCTGGCGGGTTCGCTCTGCCAATTCGCCCATCTCTTTGGCGATCTGCAGAACGCTTTTTTTATCCACGTCCCGCAGCACCGGCACGATCAATCCCTGCTCGGTATCCACCGCTACGCCCAGGTGATAATACTGCTTCAAGACCAACTCGTTGTTGGCCAGGTCCAGCGATGAATTAAACTGCCCAAAACGCCGCAACATGATGGCCGACGCTTTGAGAATAAAGGCGGTAACCGTCAAACGAATATCCTGGGCCTGTTCCGTTTGGCCGTAGCGCTTTCGCAGGGCCTCTAACGCGGTTACGTCGGTTTCATCAAACTGGGTGACATGCGGAGCCACCCGCCAGCCGGTATGCAAATGCTCG
>CAZMVS010000305.1:0-5134 GCA_964569525.1 uncultured Planctomycetales bacterium | reverse complement strand
ATCTCCGGCTTGCCCTCAACCGCAATGCCCTCCGCACGCAGCGCGTCCACCAGATACGGATCACCTTCCTCGATCACCATGCAACGATCCACCGACTTGGCGAACTCCCGCGCCTTCTCGATCGGTAGCGGATAGGTCATCCCCAATTTAAGAATGCTTGCCTCTGACGCCGCCTCTCGGGCATGTGTAAAGCTTATTCCCGAAGTAATAATTCCTAAGCTGCGATCGCCCTCGATGACCGTATTCAATTCGCTGTTTTCATTCCAATCCTGTACCTTGGCCAGTCGTCCTCGCAAACGTTTATGCGCCCCACGTGCATACGCGGGAATCATAACCCGGCTTTTAAGATCGCGCTCGTAACTCGGTTGCGGCGGTGCCGGACAATCCTTATGTCGATAAACAACCGTTTGTGAATGACATATCCGCGTCGTTAGCCGCAAAATAACAGGTAGCTTCCATTGACGGGATAATTCAAAGGCTTTAATCGTGTAATCATACGCTTCCTGAGAATTGGAAGGCTCCAACATGCACACGCCGGCCGCCTCGGCATATCGCCGGTTGTCCTGTTCATTCTGGCTGCTGGCCATGCCCGGATCATCTGCCGATACCACTACCAACGCACCGCTGACTCCCGTATAGGCCGAGGTGAACAACGGATCTGCCGCCACGTTCAACCCCACGTGCTTCATAGTCACCAGTGCCTGCCCGCCGCCGTAAGCCACTCCTAAGGCGACTTCGTAAGCTACCTTCTCATTGGGTGCCCATTGCGCCGGCCCACCAATCTCGGAAAGATGTTCCAGAATTTCCGTCGATGGCGTCCCCGGATACCCAGTCCCCAGGTGCACGCCCGCATCCAGCGCGCCCTGTGCGACTGCCTCGTCTCCACTTAAAAGATATCGCTCCGCTTGCTTCATTCCTCACTCCGTGGATTACGCGCCAATGCTTCCCGCAACCAGCTCGGCGGGCGAATTGGGCGTCCCTCAGCGTTTGTGAAAGCGTGAATTGTATAACCGCTGGCGACTCGGTCTCCCGTATCCGCGTGGACAATCTCTTCTTCGAAACGCAGCCGGGCCTTGGAAACGAGTCCCGCCTTTGTAGTCAGCCGCAAGGTATCGTCGTACTTAGCCCGTCCGAAATAGTTGGCATGCGCCTCCACAATAGGCAGCATTAACCCGTTATTCTCTATCTCCACGTATGCACAACCAATCGCACGTAAATATTCCGTGCGCCCGCATTCAAACCATTCCAGCACCCGCGAGTTGTAAAAGGTTCCCATCTGGTCTGTTTCGCTGTAACGAACTCGCAAAAACATGGTATGGGCGTACTTGCTACTGTTGTCCATCGTTATCAACCGGATGCAAATTAGATTGGTTCAGGATATTTCGCGGACGAATCAGCTATTAACCTTTAGATAACAAAATGAGCCTTCCCAAGCAACTTACAACCTCCATATCTCATTTCAAGAACGTGAATATTTCCTATGTCAACAAAAATTCGGGTAAATTATTGAGGAATTTGAAGCGAATATTACAGAAATTATTCAACAACTAATCCCGTAAGAAATAAATTGACATGCTCTATGAACTCCGGGTATATCCGTACCTGTTCTTGTAAACTTCCTTTCCGTTTTTGAAATGGTTTGGCCGATATCTGTCTTCTCGGTGATCGTTCTGATTTAAGGAATGACGGCATGTTTGGAATTGATGATCCTTTGGTCATACTTGGTTATCTACTCTGCATAGCCAGCGCGCTTTTATGCGTAATTTACGGCCTTGTTACCCACAATCATAACGTCGATACGCCAGACGCCGATGACAGCCATTGGTTGGAAGAAGAAAAGAAAATGGAGGAGGAATTATCTTGAAGGATGTTTCTCGATCCCGGCTCCCATCGTTTAGCAAATTCTGTAAAAAAGATCTGGCCAAACACAAGGAACCTGTTCGGGTAATGAGATAGGAGATTCTCTTGATCGCGCAAGGTGTGGGATTATTAGAAGTCGTCCTCATCGTTTTTTATCTCGGTGTGGTTGGTTACCTCGGTTGGCTTGGATACCACCGTACCCGCGACGCAGCCGATTACCTGGTAGCCGGCCGGGGCACACATCCCTTTGTGATGGCCATGAGTTACGGAGCCACGTTTATTTCTACCAGTGCCATCGTCGGCTTCGCCGGAGTGGCCGGACTGTTTGGTATGAGCTTACTCTGGCTGGTGTTCTTGAACATCTTTTTCGGCATCTTTATCGCCTTCGTTGTCTTCGGCGGACGAACCCGGAAAATGGGACATCGCCTCAACGCACACACCTTCCCCGAAATGCTCGGCCGACGCTACCAGAGCCGCTTCATCCAAGTCCTCGCCGGTACCATCATTTTTATCTTCATCCCACTCTACGCCGCGGCAGTTCTAATCGGAGGATGCGAATTTATTACTGCTCGTTTTGCCGTCGATTACCACGCCGCCCTCGTCGTTTTCAGCCTGATCATTGCCGCTTACGTTGTTGCTGGCGGACTCAAGGGAGTCATGTATACCGAGGCCTTTCAGGGCACCATCATGTTCATCGGGATGATCATCCTGCTTGTCTTCACTTACGTCACCTTGGGGGGCATAAAACAAGGCCATGCCTATCTCTCCGACTTGACTCCACTTGTGCCACAAAAATTCCAGCAATGGGGACATAAGGGTTGGACCAGCTTCCCCACCTTCGGCTTCGGCGATACAGGTTACAACCTCTGGTGGATCGTGGTCAGCACTATCATCCTTGGCGTAGGCATCGGCGTGCTTGCCCAACCTCAGTTGGTCGTCCGCTTCATGACCGTCAAAAGTCAGAAAGAATTAAACCGTGGCGTATTGATCGGCGGCCTTTTTATCATGGTTATCCCCGGAACCGCCTATATTGTCGGCAGCCTGTCCAACGCCTATTTTACCCAATTCGGCCAACCCATCGAAGGTCGCGTTGTCGAGACCCTTGATGTCCAACGCGGACAGGTCATCCTAGCCTGCAGCGATCCACAAAACGAGGGACAAACAAAAAACATCCCTGCTGTCCTGCTCGAAGAAGATCGACACAAAATAACACAAAACAATCCTGGCAACGAACTTGTCCGTGGCCGAAGCATTGCCCAAGTGTACGCCGGCGGCAATCCCGATCAGATCATGCCCACCTTTATCACCAAGGCTATGCCCGAATGGTTCGGCCTGCTCTTTTTGTTAACCCTGTTGGCCGCCGCCATGAGCACCCTCGCCAGCCAATTCCACGCCCTCGGCACCAGTATCAGCCGAGACGTATATGAACAACTGGCCCATCGACCCAGCGGAAACATCGGCGTTACCCGCATCGGGATTATCCTAGGCATCCTCCTCGCCGTACTTATTGCCTTCTACGCCCGTGGCGGCTACATCATCGCCCGAGCAACTGCCATTTTCTTCGGCCTGTGCTCATCAAGCTTCCTACCCGCTTATCTCGGCGGCCTGTTCTTCAAACGTATAACCCGCGCCGGAGCTATCGCTTCCATGATCACCGGTTTTGTGGTAACCGCTTTCTGGTTGTTGTTTGTCAAGGCAAAAGAAGCGGGCGATATCGGCCTCGTGCAGTTGGTAACCGGTGGCGACCGTAGCATCCTTGCCGATTATCCCAATTGGCCCGTTGTCGACCCTATCGTGATAGCCTTACCACTGTCTTGCCTCGCAGCCGTACTGGTCAGCGCATTGACTCAGCCTCCGGACCGGGATCACTTGGACAGATGTTTTGGCCAAAAATGATCAACAATGGGCAAGTAAACAGACCAAATATTTGTCGAGTGTGTATGTGAAAGCGAAACGTTGAAAGGGTCACGAATGAACAACCGGGATATTTCAATACCTGCTATTATCGTCTCGTTATATACATTTTTCTTTGCGGGTGTAATCTTGGCGGATGAACAAAAAACACCTGCCGCGAACACGTCATCAAAAACAATGCAAACCCGACAAGTACCGGAACAAAACACGGATTCTAAAGAAATAAAGACTGAAACCAAAGCTCCTTCATCAAGTGAGGATTTGGCCGATAAAATCAAAAATCCACTTCCCGGCTGGGAGTGGGGGGCTGATTTGCGATTGCGGGAAGTGTACATCGGTAATGCCATCCGCTTTGATAAGCAACATCCCGATCACGAAATCCACTGGCAACGTCAACGCTTTCGTTGGTGGAACACCTTCAAACCGACCGACAACGCCGAATTAAATATGCGCATCGCCTGGGAAGGCAAACATTTCGATCGACCACTATCCTCTGATAATTGGCGACCAACCTCTGCCGTGTTAGATCGTTTGAATTTCAAGCTGAGCGAAATCGGAGGATCTCCCTTTAACATTCAGGCAGGCCGACAGGATTTAATGCTCGGCGACCGCTGGTTGGTCATGGACGGCACACCCCTCGACGGCTCCTCCACCGTGTACTTTGATGCCATCCGTCTAACCACCGATCTTTCCGACCTCGATACCCGCCTTGACCTGATATACCTGGAAATGGACGCTGAACAAGATAATTGGTTCAATCCCCTTCGCGACCGGGATGTCCTCGTCACTGAGCAGGACGAAACCGGAGTCATCGCCTGGCTCACCAACAATTCACTTCCCAAAGCTCAACTGGACGCGTATTTTATCTATAAGAAAAGCACTCCCGCCGCGGCCAACGGCGACGACGCGGAAATCTATACCTTTGGTGGAATGGCACAGCATCAATTTACTGAGCAACTCAAGCTGCGTACCGATATTGCCGGCCAGTTCGGGCATAAAAACCAGGCTACCCTTTGTGCCCTCGGTTCGCTCAACCGTTTGAGTTACGCCATGAATGATGAATGGAACACTAAACTGCGCATGGATTACGAGTATCTCTCCGGCGACGATCCTGACACAGGCACAAATGAGGCTTTCGATTTGTTATGGGGACGTTGGCCTCGCTTCAGCGAAATGTACATTTACAGCGCCATTGGGGAAAATACCCGTATAGGCGATATGACCAACATGCACCGGGTAGCCTGGGGACTGACAACCCATCCCATCGAAAAAATGGAACTCTGCTGCGATTATCACCTCCTGTTCGCCGACCAGAATACCTATGGCGACCAGCCCGGTTTCAGTACCAGCGGTTGTTTCC
>CAZMVS010000304.1:0-8281 GCA_964569525.1 uncultured Planctomycetales bacterium | reverse complement strand
GTTAAAATATGCGGGCCGCGTATGTGAATCGACGTACCTCGAAATGGCGTCCATTCGCAAGCACCGCCTTCGTTCGGCCACCGCCAAACGAAAACTTCTCGGAATGTCCAATTTGGTTCATGTATTCATAACATTTATGGTGAAACAATGCGAAGAAAACGTCTGTGTAAAGTAGCTATCGGACTGAGTACGTTATTAATCACCGCCGGCACACTGCTCGGCGCACCCGCCCAAACCATCACCGCCGACGACGGCAGTGAAATGGTGCTCATACCGGCCGGACCGGCAATCATGGGCACCGCCCAAGAGCGGCCCCGCGAAGCACCTCCCCACCAGGTAAATCTGCCAGATTATTACATCGACAAGTACGAAGTGACCAACGCACAGTACGCCAAGTTCGTGCAGGCCACCGGACACACCCCTCCGCCATCGTGGAAAGGCAACAAACCAACCCAAAAAAGGGAAAACCTCCCTATTGGAAACATCAATTGGTTTGACGCCATGAAATACGCGGCTTGGGCCGGCAAACGGCTACCCACCGAAGCGGAATGGGTCAAGGCCGGCCGCGGGACCGACGGGCGAATCTTCCCCTGGGGCAACGACCAGAACAAAAAGAAAGCCAACATCGGCGCCGACCGGATCATGAAGGGCGGCAGCTTCCCGGAAGACAAATCACCCTTCGGCATGATGGACATGGCCGGCAACGTCCGCGAATGGACCGCCGACTGGTACCAAGGCTATCCGGGAACCAAGGCCCAGCAGGTCCACTTCGGTAAACATTGGAAAGTCGTTCGTGGCAGTTCCTCCGAGTATTACTACGCAGAAACAAACGACGGTAAACTCACCAAGCGCACGCACATGCTGCCTTACGGGGCGCATGATTACGTCGGCTTCCGCTGCGTCAAAGACGTCGATCCCAACAGCGCCCCTTATGACATTCAAGAAAGAATCAAAGAAGCCGAATCCATCCTCCATTCTTTTGATCGCCAACCGGTTGAGCTGTCCTACGAAAAAGAATTCAAAAAAATGCTCAACGCTCACCAGTTCGATATCAAGGTTCACGGCGAACAAGCTCGAGAAGCCATGGTCCGCACTGGTATTCCCTTTTCCAAGGGCGCCATTCAGGACGCAAGCGAAATTCGCGTCACGCCCAGGGGCGAAAACCAGGCCCTGCCCCTACAAACCCGCGTGATTTCCACCTGGGATGACGATTCGGTTCGCTGGGTCTTGTTACATTTCCCCGGCCAGGCAGGCGCCGAATACACCGTCCGTTTCGACGGCCAACCCGCGGCGGCCAACCTCGGCCAAACCTTGGAAATCGATCAATCGGTAAACACGATCAAGGTCAACAACGGTACACTCAACCTCACCTTTTCAACAGATAATCTGCTCGAACAAGCAAGGTGCGACGGCTATGCCTGGTTCGACGGCATGCGCATCGAGATGACCGAACAGACCGACAACGGGCCGCGAAAATTACACGCCCTACCTGCTCAGTTCATCGACGTGGAACACCCGGGCAAACTGTACGCGGTTATTCTTCTGAAAGGTTACCTTGGCGACGAAAACGGCGAAGCCAGTGACATGGCCTACCAGATACGAGCAAAGGTTCGTGCCGACTCGCCGCGGATTAACGTGTTTGTCACCCTGACCTACATGGCCCCGCGTAAAAACCATAATGCTAAATTGCATGAGCCGCTGATGAAGGTGGCCGACGCCCGCGTTGTTTTTGAACGCAGCAAAGGACCAGACAAAGTCGCCCTGGCACTGGATCGTCAGGCCCAAACCATGAACCCCGGCGACCAACTGCAATTACGCCAAAAAGATGGCCTTCGTTTCGAAGTCACTCGTGACGGGAAACCAGCCATGGATGGCGAATGCAGCCTCGGTTGGCTGGCTGTCCCCAGCGGACAAAACTGGCTGGCTATGGGCGTCCGCTATTTCTGGCAAAACCATCCCGGCGCCCTGATGGTCGAACCCGATGCCATGACCGTACGCATGTGGGCCGGCGACAAACCTTGCAACTGGGAAGCCACCTTGGCTAAAACCCATGAAATCGTATTGGACGCCATCGCTTCACCACAGGCCGGCTTCAACATGGATCCCCTGCGAGTCACCATGCCACCAGCCTGGGCCTGCGGAACCGAAGCCCTCGGCGGACCGATGCTTCCGCTGACCGCCGAAGCTCTTAAACGCTTCCCTTATTGGGAGCTTATGCGGGAAGCCAGCATGCGAGAATTCGTTAAAAGCATGCCTTCAGGCTTCCGACATTTCGGAGACAAATATCTCGGCGGCCCCTACAAGGGCAAAAACGCCTATCTCAACCTTGAATACGATATCAGTTATAACTTCCTGCAACGCTTTCTGCGTACCGGTAAGCTGTGGTACCTCGAGGCGGCCGAACCGATGGCCCGCCACCAGGCGGATATCGACACCGACCACACCACCGGGCAACCTTACAAGCACAGCCCGTTGCACACCACAACTTATGCCGACATCGCCCACATGTTCTTGCGGGGAATGCTCACCCATTACCTGCTCACCGGTGAACAGCGTTCGCTGGACGTAGCTGAAGAAATCGGTGGACACATCGCTGCTCGAACCATGCGGATGAGCGGTTACGGCAACGAACGCCAGATCGGCTGGGGATTGCTTGACCTGACCGGTTTGTATGATGTAACTCGCAAAGAGAAATACCTCAAGGCCGCCGTACACCTGACCGACCATTTGGCCTCTACCATTGATCCCCGCGGAAAGTTTGCTATCCGTTACGACAACCGGATCGCTTTTATGAACGGCCTGGCCATGTACGGCATGCTTACCGTTTATAATATTACCGGCAACGATCAATTGATCGATGCCGTCTTGAAGGTCGCTGATCGGACGCTGGGGCTGTATCAGGAATATGCCTGCCGCACCCTCAACGCCTATTGCTGGGCGTTGAAACATACCAATGACCCGCGGTATCTGGATGTGCTGGAACGAACCTGGCAAACCTCAATGGAATATTTGAGGGGTTCCACTCAGGAAGGCACCTTTTCCTGGCATTTCCCGTACTTTGCCGCCAAGTATCAGCTTTTCCCCTTGTTCGATAAAACACCTGAGATCATGCCTGACCCCGAAACATGGAGAGGACTGCAGCTGAAACATGACCAGGCAAATCTCTATCTCAAGTGCAAAACGGACTCGCCCGCCGGTGTCATGGTTCTGCTCAAGGGACTGGTCACGGGTACGGTGAAGTTGTACGACATTAACGGCCAACTCGTGGAAGCACACGAATTAACCGATACGGATCGCTTGTTTAATCCGGTCACTTTTGCTCTGCAAGGCAAAGATCATGTGTACCGTTTGGAATTGGATGCTCCGAATTCCAAAACCTGGCAAATTCACCACGACGCAGGCACCGACTTGGTGGTCTGCGATCCGACATACAAAATGATCCACGAACTGAAACCGCGGGCCTACGGCTTCGTCAAAAAAGGCGCGGAAAAAGTCCGGGCCAAAGTACTCGTGGAAGGCGAAGGCTTCCACATGGCCACCCTGTATGACAAAGACGGCGGCCTGCGGGCAATCAACCGATTCTTCATCGACTTCAAGGATCCAGGCCGATACGCCATCGAAGTTGAGGAAGCCAAAGCAAACCTCGCTGACGGCGACATCTGGTCACTGGAAATTCATGACGGTGAAGTATCAGAAATCGAAGGCTTTCTGCCTTACTGGGCGGATAGCCCGGACCAATTGTTTAACCCTGAATGGTCAGCCGCCAAATAACGGGCGGATTTTATTAAGTTTGGTTTGGGATAAATTCTTTTACCTGAAACGAGGGACATGTATATGCTATTGCAATCAAAACTGTTCATGAAGCTGGCGGGCGCAACCCTGTTATTAACCACCGGGATCGCAACCGCTGGCACCGCTGACATGCCCAAAGTCGGTCAACGGGCGGATATCGCCCAGTTCGCCCAGCTATTGGCCGGCGACAATTACATCGGCGCGCAGTGGGACAATCCCCGCAAAGTGTACGAAGTCCGCGTCTCCGGCCTCGACAAAAAAGCCGCCGAAAAACTAACCCTGGAATGGTGGGGCAGCACTTGGCCGGCCATCGGCACTTCCGGCTGGAAACGGCTGGACGATCCCTTCAACGTCAAATGGGTGAAAGTGGACACCAAACCCAAAATGAAAAACGGAACCGCCGTCTTCCATTTCCCCCACTTCACCAAGAAGGAATTCGATCGTACGCCGAACCCACCCTTACCCAAACCCATCAATTACCGCAAAACGCTTAAAGTGCGAGTGGTTTCCGAACAAGCCATGCCCAAGAATGCACATCTGTCCGTCTTCAACAAGTCCACTTGGGCACAAAAGCAATTCAACATCGAAACGCGGATTCCCCACGATGGGAAACTGACCGCGTGGATCGAATTGACCAACGGCGTATTGGCCGACATGCAAAGCCTGTCCGCCCCGCGCAACGTGACTATTAAGGGCATGAAATATTCGTCTCCCGAAATGGCCGCCGGCAGCGCCGGTGTGCAGCTCGACTTGTTCTACCTGAACACGGACGAATGGGAGTCCAACGACTCCACCCGGGTAACGGTTCGCCTGGGCAAAAATCCAAGGGCCACCGGCTTTTCCTTCGTGCCACAAGACGTATTAAAAGATAACGCCATGCGGCTGCCGGACTTTAATACACTCATCTCCTTGCCTAAAGAAAGACTCACCCTAAATAACGATACCGGCCCGGGCGATAATTACTGGGATCACCGCGTTCGCCTTCGCCTGACCGAAAAACCGGAAATGACCCGAACCATGGCCATGGAAGGCATGCCCCGATTGAAACCTGATCGCCAGGCACCTATCGGTGTCCCCTCCGCCCGGCAGGAGTTCTTCGTCGGACCGTGGGGCAACTGGTCCATGTGGGGCCTAAGTATCGGCAACCGGCGAAAAGAAGTGTATGAGTCCGGCCGCGACAGTCAGCGGATCCCCTTCCGCTACCAGCTTGATGCTAATCATTTATCCCAGCAGTTCTATGCCTTGCTGGACACCTCCCATAAGGACCAACCGGCTTTTGACGGAAAGGATCGTGAAGACGTCATCCGTTACCTGCATGACGGCCACTTGCCGCTGGTACACGTGGAGTGGCATACTGGCCCGATTCATTATCATCACAACCTGACCTCGACCATTTTGCTCGGTGATTACGGCGACGATATTACCCGCCGCGGTGATGAAACGGTCGTTATCTTACCCCGCCTCGATGTCACCAATAAGGCTGACTCCCCGCAAAAGGCCGTGGTTAATCTTTGCTGGACCCAGGAAGAACCGATCGAGTTGCAAGACAACGGCATCGTGGCCATCAAGCCTCGCGATGAATCGAAAGTTCCCGAGGGTTTAACCGCTATTCGCGGGCAAATCTCCAACGATGATCCGGTCAACGGCGGCGTCGAAGGGTGGGAAAAAAGCTCCAACGAATTGGAAAAGAAATCGGACATCCTTCGCTGGACGGCAACCCTGCAGCCGGGCGAATCCCGCGCCATCTACTTCAAGGAAGCCTTCGTCGATCTGCTCGAAGCCAAGGAAATGGACCGCATCAAGCAGATCAGCTACGAAGCGGAAACGCCCAAGGTACTCAACTACTGGCGGGAGCGATTGGCCAAGGGCATGATCATCGATACGCCCGACGAAGCCTTGAACAATTTCTACAAGGCCAACCTCTGGCATAACGTGATCACCACCGATCGCGATCCGCAGACCGGCCTGTATAACCAGGGCGTGGGCACCGTTCGCTACCTCGTCTTCCCCAATGAAACCGTCATGATCGCCCGCTCCATGGACATGCGCGGCGAACACAAAGAAGCTCGACGGTTCATCGAACCCATGCTCGCCCACCAGGGCGAAGAAGAACTGAAAGGCAATTTCTCTACCAAGGAAGGCGCCTTCCACAGTGCCGGCGAATACACCCACGGCGAATACGCTATGAACCATGGCTTCGTGCTTTGGGGCGTCGCCGACCATTACATGGTGACCCGCGACGATGAGTACATGAAACGAGTGGCCCCGCAACTGATCAAGGGCTGCGACTTTATGATCAACGAGCGGCAATCAACAATGACCGAACCGGGCAAGCCCCGCTCGCGTATCCATGGCCTGTCCCCCGCATCCTCCCTGGAAGACGTGGTGGAATACAAGTACTGGTTCTCAACCAATTCCTACTATTACCTGGGCATGAAACGGGTCGCCGAAGCCCTGAGTATGTACGGCCATCCTGAAGCCCAGCGGATCACCAAAGAAGCGGAAAAATATCGCCAGGACATCGAAATCGCCATGCGGGAATCAACGACCAGAACCGCCGCCGCCTTGCAGCGCGACGGCACCTGGATTCCTTACGTTCCTTCGCGGGTTTATCAATGGCGGCACCTGACCGAAGGCTGGATCCGCGAAGCCCTGTATCCCGCCTTGCACTTGGCGACCGCCGAGGTGGTCGAAGAGGATGACCAACTTATTACCTGGATGCTGGACGACCTGGAAGATCGTATCTACTTCTCCTGGCAGTCCGGCTTCAATGTAAAGGATTACCAGGAAACCTGGTTCTCAAAAGGTGCGGTGACCAAACAGCCCTGCTTGGTTGAACTGCCGATCATTTACATGGCCCGTAACGAAATCAAGGCCGCTCTGCGTTCCTTCTGGAACACTTACGCTTTAAGCATTTACCCGGACATGGCCTGCTTCGCCGAATGGGCCCGTAACATCGGGGAAGGCGGAGGTCCGCTGTACAAGACCTCCGATGAATCCCGCTTTGTAATGTGGTTGCGCGAAATGTTGATCTGGGAAAACGAAGGCGATCTGTGGTTCGGCCGCGGCATGCCCCGTGAATGGCTGCAAAACGGCAAGACTACCCGAATCAAAAACGCCGCCACCATGTTTGGGACTGCCGGAGTGACTATCTGTTCCCAGCTTGATGACGGCTACGTCACGGCGGCTTTGGATATCCCCCAACGAAACACTCCGGAAAACGTGTGGCTGCGGGTTCGTGATCCGCAGCATCGGCTACCGGTCAGCGTAGCGGTTAACGGCCAAACCTTGGACCATGAATGTATCGTGGGCGAAGACATCCGCCTTGATCCGGACCAACTGGATATCTCCAAACCGGTGCAGGTCCTTGTCATCTTCACCCACACCCAACGCAGCAGTTACGATCAATGGTAATCGCAACACGGCGATAATCGCGATGTAAAACCAAACCGGCCCGGCCCGTCCCAAGCACGGGGCCCGGCCTTTTTTTTTTTTTTCAAGCTAAAAAGCGTTCCAGAAAAACACGATTACAGTTTTTTCAGATACAATAGGTCGATCTTTGTTATTTTGATCACCTGTCGTTTTTATCATCTTCTCTTGTGTGCTTAATGCCTGACCCTACTAACAAAATCAGCCCAACCACCAGCAGTAAAACTGAAGAAAACATTGATATAGGCCCTAATTCTAATTGAGCCCAAAGCGGAGCCGCGGTCAGAAGAACCGCCCCGGTAATCCTGTTACTTCCTTTCATAGACATAGATTACTGCCTCAATTGAAAACGCAAGACAGATTTAAAAGTTCTGTTCTTGTATACAAACTAATTAATGCTTAATGCCCTTCGATTAAACCCAAGCTGACCAGGATACGACGGATCTTGTTTTTGAGTTCGGGGCGTTCCGCTTTTTGGGTGTCGCTCAAAGGTTGGCGGCCGGCGCCCATATCGAAGCCGCGCAACTCAGCCCCCATGCGAAAACCGTCAGGAAAATCGCCGGAGGTAATCATTACATCGAATACCTCTAATAATCGATATTGCAAACGTTGTGCACCGGCGTAATCTCCGGCTTCGCAGCAATCATATACTTCGCGCAGCAGCTCGGGGGCCGCATTAGCGGTGGCGTGGGTTCCGCCGCGACAACCGGCCAACAACATGGGTACCAGTCCCGCTTCCCAGCCGGAGAGAAATGCGAAGTCTGGCCGCCGCGGTCGAATAGCCGCGATCATGCGCATCATGAAAGGCACGTCACCCGAAGAATCCTTGATTCCAACAACGCGATCCAATTCAGCCAATCGGCAGATGGTATCCAATTCGATCGGGCTAGCGAAATGTGGAATATTATAAAGTGTAATATCTAATGGCGAATTGAGAGCGATTTCTTTGAAATACGCGTATATCGATTCCTGGTTCAGCTTGAAATAAAAAGGTGAAACCACCGCCGCCGCCCGGGCTCCGCAGTCCTTGTAATATTCACAAGCCTTGACGGTTTCCTTT
>CAZMVS010000303.1:0-10844 GCA_964569525.1 uncultured Planctomycetales bacterium | reverse complement strand
TGGGTACACATATCATTCAAACGGTAATGGACGAGGTGGAATACTCGATCCGCAAACCAAAGGGTATGCAGGTTCGAATGGTAAAAGTTCTTCCGGTCTAAGTTTGTTTTAATGGTGTCGGTCCGGAATGTTCAATATGTTGTAACTCGTTGTTGGTGGGAAGGCACGATCCATGCAAGATGAAAATCGTAGTGTCAAGGAAATACGTCATCGGGACCAAGCTGTTGTTGTGGTGTTGGCGGGGGACATCGATTTGCAACGTACCCCCGAGGTTCATGAAGCGCTGAAGAACATCTGCCAAGATAAACCGATGCGGGTGGTGATTAACCTTCAGGAGGTAAGTTATATGGATTCCTCGGGCGTAGGTACCCTGGTCGCGGTGTTTCGAGAGATGAGCCTATACAACGGGAAGATGATCTTGTGTGGTATTACCCCGCGGGTGCGGGCCCTGTTTGAGATCACCAGGCTGGACAAGTTCTTCCAGATACATGAAACCGAGGAGGAAGCCTTACAGGCATGAGTCCGTCCCAGCCATATGGCGGAAGAAGTATTTTAGAATTAATTGGAAGTTAAATGAAATATCAAGTTGTGGTTATCGGTGCCGGCGTGGCCGGTGCAAGTGGTGCCTTTCGTCTGGCCGAAAAGGGGATGCAGGTTGTGGTAGTGGACCGGGGTCAGCCGATGCGTGAAACCGATCCGCGGCCGGAATGGGTGAATCCCCGGGTCCCGGTCATGCTGAAGGAGATGCAGGTCGAAACGCGGGATTGCATTGGGGAACCTTTTGAAGGGGCCGCCTTTCATGCTTTGGAAGAGGACCAGGTTGCGGTTTCAAAAGCGGAAAAACCGCCCGCCTACCGAGTGGATTATGCGGGATTGGTTCGCCGTTTGAACGAAACTGCCGCTGGCCTTGGGATTGCCCACAGGCATGGTGAAGCACCAGCCGGCTTTGAGGTCGGCGAGTCACAGGTGACTGTTGCTTTCAGCGAAAGTGAGCCTGTCCAAGCGGATTTTGTCCTCCGGGCCGGCGGTGCGGAACACGACCCTCAGGGACCCTGGCTAGCCCAGGCGGTGGCGGGTTTCAAAAAGTCAGCCGGCGATAATTTGATGCACTGGATGCTGAGTAAAAAAGAAGCCAATTTGGAGGCCAACTGGTGGTTTGACGGTTCGCGGCTTATTTTTCAACGTTTTGGCGTCGGGGCTGTCGAAAAGGCGGAACAAACGTTGCGCGATTTATTGGACCGGTTGACAAAAAGCGGCTCGATTCCAGCCAAGGCGGTGGACAAGAATTTTGCCGTCAGGATACGCCCTTTGCCAAACCGATTGGCCTTGGAGATGGATTCGCACGTGGACAAGCGGGGGCTGATTATTGGCGACGCGGGGGGATTTGTGGCTGCCGCCAGTCAGGAGGGGATCTATCCAGCCATGTGGTCGTCTGAGCTTGCCGCCCATGTTATCGCCCAAGCGGCCGACAGTCCCAATTCGCAGGATGAACTCCGCAAGTTCAGCAGCCTGTGGCGGACCACAATGGCGGAATACCTGCGTCGGCCCAACGCGGATGCCCATTTTCTGCTGCCCCTGATTTTCAGCAATCAGCAGATGGCCAACCGGATGGCCGCAGCCTTCTGGCACGGCAAAAATATTTGAAGACCGGCCTTTCGAGGGCCAAAAACCTGTAAAAATTAACACAAAAGAGGGTGAGTAGGGGATCGGCGTCGTCAGGCGGAGGATCCGATATTTGTAAATTCCGCCTATATAATGACTTGAGCCTCTTGATTCTTTTGGGCTTGGCTGGCATAATATCCAATTCGTCTGTGGGCGGAAGTACGGCCCCGTAAGTTGTTGTAAATACAGGATCTCAAGGCCGGGCGGTATCAAACCCGGCGTGTTTAACAGGACTGACGAGGTAACTAAAGGCTATGGGTTATAAGAAGTGGACATGTTCACGGCAGCAGTTGTCGCCGGATGCCAAATACAACAGCAAGTTGGTCAGCAAGTTCGTCAACTGCTTGATGTGGGATGGCAAAAAGAGCGTGGCGATTCGTGTTTTTTATGACGCCATGCAGATTATTGAAAAGCGGGTAAAGGATGTGAGCCCGATAGAGGTTTTCGAGACCGCCGTTCAGAACGTCAAGCCGGAAATTGAGGTTCGAAGCAAGCGGGTAGGTGGCTCCAACTATCAGGTGCCTATCCCCGTCAACCGACGCCGTCAACAGTCGCTGGCCATCCGCTGGATTCTGCAGGCGATTCGCGGCCGTAGTGGCAAGCCGACCGCGCAGTTTCTGGCCCAGGAATTGATCGATGCTTACAAGAATGAGGGAACGGCCATGACTACGCGGGAAAACGTACACCGCATGGCCGAGGCCAACAAAGCCTTTTCCCACTTTGCCTGGTAGAATTATATTGCCAACAGGCGTTTCGAAAATAGACTTTCCAAGCCCGGTTCAGGCCGGGCTTTTTTTTTATGGCTTGATCAGCGATATGTTTTTTGATATTCCACGTTTGATGCCATATATAAGCTGGGGATCGAGTTGAGAAAAAGATGCTAGAGAAGTGCAGTTAAATCCTGCCGCTCAAAGGAGCTGATGAAGATGTCTTGCCGGTTTGGTCTTTTGATGTTTGCCTGGTTAGCGCCGCTGTTGACGTCGGCGGCCGACGGGCAAATCCATTCGGACGGGCCGGTCAGGATGAATGTGATTATACCGGCTGATTTTAGAGGGGAATCACTGGAAAATGTTTTGGATCAAGTGAGCGAGCTGGCGGGTTGTAAATACAGCATCGATTCTTCGGTTAGTTCTGAGCATCTCCGCCGCCCGGTGCGAATGTATGCCCGCCATTTGTCTGCTTTGCAGTTGACGGATTGGGCGGTTCGCTTGGTTGACCTGGAGATGGTTTGTCTTGAGGACCGTTTGGTGGTCGTTGCCCCGCAAAATTGGGCCTCATGGCGATGGGAGGTAGCCCCGACCTTCAATATGTGGAAAGTAGGGGATCCATCGGCAGCAGGGCCCTCCAGTCAGCCCGCCCAGTGGGAAAAATGTGTCTCAAAGGAGCAGGGAAATCCTCTTCTTACTCAAAAAGCGGATATCGAATGGACCGATTCGCCGCTCAGCCGGGTATGCAGAGATATTTCTGACCGGTTCGGTGTCGATTTGCTCATTCATCCCCAGCTTCGCCAATATCAACCCTTGGTCAATTTCCAGGGATCCAGTGTCTCCTTGGGCGCCCTTTGCGAGGTTCTGGCCAAACAGGTTAAAGCAGATATATTCTTGATTGGCAAGGTGTTATGGGCTGTTGAACATAATGAAATTTGGATGAAAAACCGGGTTTTCCGCCGGCAGTCCGATATTTCCAAGCAGGATTGGATACGTGTCGGGCCTGATTTGGAACGCCCGCTGTTTGTGGATGAAAAAGTTGCCAATTGGGCGGCGTGGGCTACAAAATTAAGTGAGGCTGGCGGTTTACGTTGTCGGCTGGTAAGCGAAGGCAAGGGGCGATACCCGGATATTCAGGCAAAGGGATCGGTGCGGGAAATATTGGAGGCGGCACGATTATGTGACCTTATTTACTGGAGTATGGGCCGCGAACAAGCCGATGGGGCGGATATAATTTATATGCAGGTAAGGAATAACGAATAACAGCTGATTTGGGTGACCAAATTCTTAAAAATTTCTTGACGAATAGAGTACATGATATACACTTTTCCGGCAGGTAATGAGTTGGTTTTTTAAGAGGCAGGAGCAAGATATCATGCGAGTTCCGAGTGGTAGTGGTCGAGCGGATTGGACTCCCGAGGAGGTTGTGGTGACCAAACCCAGCGAAGTCCTGTTTCCCGGAGCGGATGAACAATTTAAGGAAGAGGAACTTCGTAGTCTAGGCGGATTGCCTATGCCCGTCTCCTTTGCCCATGACCTCGATGATGAAGACGAAGAAGATTTGGACTTCATGTACGATGATGATGATGATGACATGGACGAGGACCTGGACGAAGATATCGATGAAGATCTGGACGAAGAGTTTGACGAAGACCTTGATGAGGATGAAGAGGACGATTTCGGCTTCGAGGACGAAGACGAAGATTTGTAAACCAGCTTTATAAGAATATACCCTTCAATTGGGAGTTGATGTGCCGGAAGAAACTTCAGGTGAGGAACGCCGAAAAGGTGTTGATCGTCGTCAAAAGGTAGATCGGCGCAGTGGTTTGGACCGGCGCAGAGGCCCCGGTCGGCGACGTAGTGACATCCGTCGCGAGGCCGAAGAAGGCGAAATGTCTGACGAATTGTTAGATTTCGTCATGGCCATTGATGAGTATAAACGAGTGAATAACAAGCCTTTCCCTACGTGGAGCGAGGTTTTTGAGGTTATCCGATATCTGGGTTACCGCAAGGTCTTAGGCCGGGGTGAACATATTGACAGACCCGTCGGGGATGATGCTGATTCCGCGTGAATTTCCCTCCTTTGAGGATTACAATAGAAACAGTCCGCTTGACCTTGATTGTTCAGGTTTGATCGCAACGCATGAAATAGGGCGGGAGTATCAAAATTGAATTCCACAGACCAGGTCATGTTTATCTTACAGGTTATCTTGGCCGTAGGGCCGTTGGCTGTTTATTTCCTCGGTTTGGGATTGGTCAACAGCCAGGGGCACCCGGTCATGGTAAATTCGCGTGCCGATTTCACCTTGCTGACGATAGCCTTTTTACCAATGATTATCATGCCGGTGATCGGTCTGGTGGGTAGCGGCCTGGCTTGGTTGGGTTTGGCGATTGTTGTAGCGGTGGTGATATCCTTTTTTTGCGTGTTACCCGGTCGGCGTAAAGGATGGGTGATTTACAACATTGATATTCGCCACTGCCGGCGACTGGTGGAACTGACCTGCCGAAAACTGGGATGGTCTGTTGAGCAACGGGGGGAAAACCTCATCGTCGGGCCGGATCAGCTTGTGATTTCCTTTGAACATCTTCCCCTGCTGAGCAACGTAACCCTGCATATATCGAACGATAAGGAGCCGGCCGGTCACGCCGGAAGCGACCAACTGCTCGGGATTTTGCGGCAGAAGCTTTACGGCCAGTCCATGCTGCCCTCGCTGGCGGGGGCAAGCCTGGTTGTGATCGGGACGGGTTTGCTGGGCTTGCCCATGTGGTACATGTTTTTCCACATGGAGGCCATTGTCGAGGTCGTTCGCGACATCCTTTTCGCTTGATATTGCCCCACGCCGGAACTGAGGCCGAGGAGGGCGATTCTCAAGAACTGACCATCTTCTTCGCCGGATAATTCCCATCTTGCATGACACTGATATAGAGCTATAATTATAAAGGTGGAGAAGTTTATAAGTTATTGTCTCTTCAATACCTGCGAATTTTGCACGCCCACTTGATCCGTTTACACGGGTGCCTGAAATGAATTCAAAGACACGACAGCCTTTAACAAATGGTCTCGAAAATGGGTCAGGGGCGAATGGTTCATCGCCGGTGGTGATTAATACGCAACATGGCCAGAGCGTATGGTGGATTCTGGCGGTTTTGCTGGCGATTATTGCGACGGCCCTGGTCAGCCGAGTGGATCAGCGAGTATTTAATCAATCCGCTTGGGCTCAGTCAGCCATTCAGCCGGGGGGAATAGGCCAAGCGGGCGCACGAGGTATTTATGCTTTTCCAGGCCGAATTGACCGTGACCGTTTCGGCGTGTTTATGATGGACGTTGATGCCGCTACGGTGTGGTGTTATGCCTTGGATCGGGAAAGAGACGGTCAGGTTCATTTACAACTAGTAGCTGCCAGGAGTTGGTATTGGGATCGGTTTTTGGAAGAATTTAATGTTGCCGGCCCGGTCCCCGGAGCGGTAAGGGAAATGGTTGAGCAACAGCGGTCTCATCGCCGGGAAGCCCCTGAAGCAGCCGACAAGCAAAATGGGCCGGTTATAACGGATTCTCCGGCGCAACAAGAGAACCCCAAAAAGGATTGATTTAGCGGCTGAACGTGGCCGCCTGACAATCGGAGGCGTAAGCGGATGGCAAACATGTATTACAGTCAAGAAGAGGTTCTGCAGAAGCTGGGCTGTACGGAGGATCAGCTGCGAGAAATGGTCCGCTCGGGTAAGCTCCGCGAATTCCGCGACGCCGGTAAAATGACCTACCAGCGTGAAGAGGTAGATAAGTTGGCCGGTGGCACCGCCGGAAAAGAAGATACCGGGGAACTTTCCCTGGACGACAGTAGCGAGATTCCTTTTGCCCAAGAAAGTGAGCAGCAGGAGCAGACGCCCGTCGGACAAGGTGGCGATACGGGATTTGGAAGCGGGGAGCTTTCTCTGGAAGATTCCGGCTCTGGTAGCGGTGAAATCAAATTGGAGGATTCCGGTTCCGGTAGCGGCGAAATCAAACTGGAGGATACCGGTGAGTCGGAGATCGGCGAGTTGGATCTGGAGGATTCCGGTTCCGCTGCCGGAGAACTGAGCTTGAGCGATTCAGGCACCGACGAGGTCAAGCTGGAAGACAGCGGTGCTGAGCAAGCGGAACAGCCCACTAAACCGGAAAAATCCGATCAGAGCGGCGAAAGCGGATCGGATGTACTTAGTCTCGACGAGGTGGACAAGGATGCCGCCAGCGAGGCTAAAAAAGATGATACCGTTATTACCAATATTGGTATCAGCGTGTTCGACGATGACGACTTGGAGATATCCGCTGATCCCATGGCCAAGACCATGATTACCCAGGAGGATGATCAGGCTATGGACGGTAGCGGTTCCGGCAGTGGGTTGTTGGATTTGACTCGCGAAAGTGATGACACGTCGCTGGGAGCCGAATTGCTCGAAGGGATCGACATGGGCGATACGCAAGACGCCATGGCTCCCGCCTCAGAGGACACGGTACCCGAGACTGCTGCTGCAGAGGAGGAAGGTGCGGCGGTGGCTGTGCCTGAAGCGGGGCAGGCTCCCGGAGCGGCAACTGCGCCTGTTTCCCAACCGACCAGCGTGGTGGAAGCGGTTTCGCCGGCCTTTACCGGGTTATTGGTGGCGGCCAGTCTTTCGTTGGCCTTGGCGGGTTCGTTGAGTATTGCCAATGCCCAAGGCATTTTGCCCGGTTACCTTGTCCTTCTGGCGGAGAAGTTCTGGATTTTCCTCGGAGCGACGGTGGCTATGGGCGGCGTATTTGCGTTAGTGGGTTGGCTGGTCGGCCAACAGGCCACCAGTGCTCGCCAGCCGAAGAGCAAGGAAAAGAAAGCCAAGAAAGAAAAGCCCAAAAAAACCCAAAAGCCCAAGAAGGCCAAAAAAGCTAAAAAAGGCAAATAAGGATAAGAATCCTTTGGATAACATGAGCGGACTTGTCTGGAAAAAGCCGCTATAGAGGATGGCTTCGGCAATCAAGAACAAAAAAATTGCCCGCGAGGTTGTATTTGAAAAACCTGGCGGGTGTTTTTTATTATGCATCGGGTCAATCGCAGAGCTTGAAATGGAAGTTGCCGGCAGGCCGGTGTGAGAAAGTGTTGACCGGTACGCAGTGATTTACCGAGGATCGTTCCCATCTTTGAACTTGTTTTGCTGTTTGTTCAATTAACACTATGATAAAAAGGAATGTTTTGAATTTCCGAAATATCTTTTCATAAATCAGGTGACCATATACGGATTTTTTGTATGATCCAGTTGATCGAGGAAAAAGATGATGTGCTGCTGCCCGTCAAGGTCGTGCCCAAGTCCTCGCGCGATAAGATAACAGGGGAATTGGATGGGTCCTTGAAAGTGAATATCTCGGCCGCCCCGGAAAAAGGGGCTGCCAACAAGGCCTTGTGCAAGTTCCTGGCGAAACAACTTGGTGTAAAAGCAAAACAGGTATCGGTTGACACCGGCCAAAGCTCGCCCCGCAAAACATTGCGCATCAACGGCCTGAAAGCGGAACAAATCCGTCAAAAACTTTCTATCTAGAGATTCAACAAACAAACTGCCGGGAATGTCTAAATGTTGTAGTCCGTTCCGCCGGGCGGCATTTCTTCCACGCTCGGTGTTGGCTCTTGCGGCGATTCTTTTACTTCTTTACCCGTTAAACGCAGGATCACTTCCGTCCAGGTCTTTTTATCGCGGGAAAAATGACCGGCCGCTGTTTGCAGGAAGGGTTTCAAATGGGTGCCGACATAGGCGGATACTCCTTGCCGGGAAACCTCGTCCAGAGTTTTAGAATAACTCTCCAATACCTTTTCGCCGAATAACTCGGTGCCTGTCTGCCCAACAGCCATAACCGTCCCGATTCCCTTCTTTCCCCAGCCGGCCACGTCCATGGTCAAGATGCCTTGCAAACGTTCCATGGAAATGTTTTCTCTGCTGGATAACTTTTCCATTCGCGACCAGATCTGCTCCACCCGCGGAACCAGGTTGCCGGCCTGGGAAAACATTTTTTTGTAATTCTCTGTCATCTCATCCGCCAGGCGATTGATCTCCTCTCGAGAAAGCGGTGGCGTATCCAAGGACGAAGCACTTTTATGCGACGTCTCCTGCAGGATGGCCAACAAGTCGGGCAGGCCTTCGATTTTTGCATCCAGCGGGATGACCTTGTTCCGTTTAAGCTGGTCGATCAGGCGGTCCAGAAATTCCCTGCTGCCGGAAGCCGCGTCGCCCGCGATGGCAAATACCCAAAGTGGGGACATGTGCATGGCGAATAAACCCGCTGTTTCCAAAACGCCGCCCACGATCTTCCGCTGCAGATAATCGTCACTGGGAGCCGCCGGTTCTTCACTCCCGCTCTCCCGTTGCACCTGGGCCACTTTGTCGATCATGAATTGTTGGGCGTCACCAATGAAAATGCGATACATGGCCGTCCCGCGCAGCGACTCGGGAAACAGGGTTTCGCTTAACAGCGAGGTTGTTCCTCCCGCTAAAGCGGCCAGCGAACGCATCGTCCGCTCAGGTAGCGAGATCATGTAACCCAGTTGCCGGCGAATCTGATCAAAAAATTGCGACATGGTTCATCTCCCATTCAACGCGATTCCCACAGCGATTCAACCGCCTTCAACAACCGTTTGGCGATGATGTTTTTCGTACCCATGATTGGCTTGGCCCAACCGGTTGCGGGCGTATAGATTTCCACAATGGCCCGGTCGGTCCCTACGTTATCCGGTCCGTTCAGCACAATCAAATCAAAATTTTTCTTTTTGAGTTTCCGCTCCGCATGGCGATGGGGATCGTAATCCTGCAATGCAAAACCGATCATCAACTGCCTGCCCTTACGCTTGCCCAACGCGGCGGCGATATCCTCGGTCGGTTCCAGGCTTACCCGCAGGGTGCGAGATTTTTTCTCCATCTTCTGCTTGGCGGTTTGGGCGGGGCGATAATCGCAGACAGCAGCGCACATAATAGCCGCGTCAACATTGCGAAAAGCCTTCTTGCAGGCCTGAAACATCTCCGCGGCCGTGGTCACCGGAATGACTCCCACGTTTTTCGGCGGCTTCAGGCTGACCGGGCCGCTGACCAGTTCCACCTCATGACCACGACGGACCGCCTCCCGGGCGATGGCGTACCCCATCTTGCCGGAGGAAGCATTGGAAATAAAACGTACCGTGTCGAAAAATTCGCGTGTCGGACCGGCGGAGATCAGAATTTTCAACGGTCTTGGTCCTTCTGCTTGGAGATATCAATTTATCGGCGGCGGGGCGGGTGCTGTTTGAGTTGCTTTACGACGGCTTCCAGGATGGTTTCCGGTTCGGCCATGCGTCCCCGCCCGATGGTGCCACAGGCCAGCCACCCTTCAGCCGGCTCCACGAAGTCGTAATCCAACTCCCGCAACGTCTTCACGTTCCGCTGCACGATAGGATTTTCCCACATCCGGGTATTCATGGCCGGAGCCAGAAGGGCGGGGCAGTCCCGACCGACCATCAGGGTACTGACCAGATCGTCGGCAATACCCGAAGCGAACTTGCCGATCAAATCCGCCGTACAAGGCGCCACCAGAAACAAGTCCGCCTCTTCGGTCAAAGCTAAATGTTGGGGATCATAATACCCTTCCACCGCCCACATGGTGGTAAACACCTGGCGACGGGTCAGGGATTGAAAAGTCAGGGGGGGTACGAAATGGGTCCCCGCTTCGGTTATGGCCACGCTTACCCCACAACCACGCTGCACCAGCCGAGAAACTACCGAACATACTTTATAAGCAGCGATTCCCCCACCTACCCCGATCACGACTTCGTAATCGGCCAGATCCTGCGGCAAAGGTTGTGCTGCCTGCTCAGATGCCGACATCGGCTTCAGCTTCTTCCTCTTCTTCTGCCTCTCCAGAACGCGTGGCGATCTTGCCTTCCAGAATTTCCTGGACAATAATTTCCAGCTCATTCTTGCCGGTGGGATCAACCATGGGACGTTCCCCCTGCATAAGTTGCACCCACCGACGCTGGATCAAGGCAGTCAGCTTGAAACGCCCGCCTACTTTTTCGATAACCTTGTCGTCTTTCAGCAATTCGATCATATTGGCTCAGTTCTCCTGCAGGGTACGAATGATGGCTTCCACAGTCCCTTCGATGGTCTCATTTATCAAAAAATAACGGTACACGCCGCTTTCCTGGGCATATTTGATCTCACCATCCGCTTTACTCAGTCGCTCGCGAATGGCCTCTTTTGAATCCGCTTGTCGGCCCACAAGACGACTCTGCTGATCACTCGGCGAGGGGGCCAACAAGTAGATGCTGATCGCCTCCGGATACCGCTGTACCACCTGTCGGGTCCCGTCAATTTCAATTTCCAGGATAACTACCTTGCCGGCGGCGAGATTGCTTTCGACCGGTTCAGCCGGCGTGCCGTAGTAATGCCCACCGTACACCTGAGCATACTCTAAAAGGGCCCCTCGTTCAACTTCCGCTTCAAACTGATCCC
>CAZMVS010000302.1:0-4299 GCA_964569525.1 uncultured Planctomycetales bacterium | reverse complement strand
AAAACACCCCACGGAACTATACAAACCCCCGCCTTCATGCCGGTGGGCACCCGGGCAGCCGTTAAAGGCCTCTGGCCGGAACAAATTCGCGCCAGCGGTTCGGAAATCCTCTTGGGCAATACCTACCACCTGGCTCTGCGGCCGGGGGCCGAACTGATCGAACAACTCGGCGGCCTGCACAAATTCATGGCCTGGGATGGCCCCATCCTTACCGACAGTGGCGGCTACCAGGTCTTCTCCCTGGCTGATCTGAACAAAATCGCCGACGAAGGCGTAACCTTCCGCTCGCATATCGACGGGCAATGGCTGCACCTCGATCCCGCCTCCGCCACCCGCATCCAGAACCAGTTGGGGGCGGACATCATAATGGCCTTTGACGAATGCCCGCCGGGCGACGCCGCCCGGGAATTGGTCACCCAAGCGGTCAAACGAACCGTGCTCTGGGCGGAACAATGCAAAAAACACCACCAACGTAGCGACCAGGCCTTATTCGGCATCGTGCAGGGAGGCGTTTTTCCCGATCTTCGCGAGCAATGTGCCCGCCGCCTAGTGGACATTGATTTCCCCGGCTACGCGATCGGAGGCTTATCCGTGGGGGAAACCCATGAGCAAATGGTTGAAGTACTCAACGAATTGGTGCACAAGCTCCCCGCGGATCGGCCGCGATACCTGATGGGCGTGGGCATGCCTTGGGATATACTGGCCGCGGTCCGCAACGGGGTGGACATGTTTGATTGCGTGCTGCCCACCCGTAACGGGCGAAATGCTTATGCCTTCACCGCCCGGGGCCCGCTGCGGTTGAGAAACGAAAAATACCGCCAGGACAAGGCCCCCCTGGAGGCCGATTGCCCCTGCCCCACCTGCCGACAATTCAGCCGGGCCTACCTGCGGCATCTATTTTTGGCAAAGGAGATGCTTGGCCCCATCCTCGTTTCCCTGCATAATGTCTGGTTCTTCCAACGGTTTATGCGTCGCCTCCGGGACTTGATTCCCAACGGCAATTGGGAGAGGATGCTATACGAATTTCCCATAGCAGATCGGACAAAACATCGAAAACATGATTGATTGGAGACACCAAGTGATTGAAATGCTTGATAATACGCTATTGGCCCAGGGTGGCGGAGCCCATCTCTGGATTGGGCTGCTGATCATGCTGGTCATTTTCTACGCCATCATGCTCGGTGGCAGCCGCCGGGATAAGAAAAAACGCCAGGATATGCTGGCCAACATCAAAAAAAATGACCGGGTCATGACCATCGGCGGGATCATCGGCTCCGTCGTGTCCACACAGGAAAATGAAGTCACACTGAAAGTTGACGAATCCGCCAATGTAAAAATCACCGTCATCCGCGGAGCAATTCAGAAAGTGCTGACCGAAGGCGAAAAACCCATTGACGTGAACCCCTGATCAAAACAGCAACCCATAAAATCAAAACGCCCCGGTTTCGTTCACACGATCCCGGGGCAATTTTTCGTAGCCTCGCAACCAAATGGTCTTTACACCCAGATACTCACGATTTCGAAGGCCGTGTAAATAGTGTCCAATATGGGGCCGGCTTCACAACCGCCTGTACCCATCAGAATTAGCCCCATGATTGCCCATTTCCAATGCCTTAGAACATTCAACCGTTTACTGCTCATCATCCTGCTTCCCCTTTTTAAGTGGAATAAGGGTTCAGTAAATGCTGTTAACGAGACAACACACACAGTTATCATACTACTTATATCCGCATAATCGTAAAAAGTTGCTCCTCAGCATAAACGCAGATCTTAATAAGTACAACAATTTACTGCACGGCTCGAATATCTGCCTCCGTTCACCACCGCACTGATCCACTTCATATTGTTTTTCTACTGTTATGTATCTTTCTACCCCTCGCCCAATCATAAAAACACATAACAATTATCCATGAATCAGGATCATATTTTTATTTTCACCAACCCCAAAACAACCTATACTGTTATCATAATCGGGTACAAACTTGTTAAATTTACGTTTTTACGACACGTGCCTTTCAAGGAGTGCACCCATGTCCCACCACGAAAGCCGACTGGATCGCCGCCGCTTCCTGAAAAACACCGCCGCAGGTATTGGTGCTGCTGCCACCGGCAACGTATTGGCTAAAAACACACAAGAATCTCAATCCACCCAGCCCGCACAACAGCACCAAGTAAAACCTGAAGATCTCATCTGGCGAAACAAGCAACCCGGCATGGAATATCAGCGTATGGGACGCACTAATTTCATGGTCAGCCGGGTTGTCGCCGGTGTCGGTGCTAACAATGCTCTCTACCGCCGAATGCTGCAACGCGGAATCAACTACATCGACACCGCCCGCGGTTACGGACAACACGAACTGAAACTGGCCGACCTGTTGAAGCGATATCGGGACAAGTTATTCATCACCAGCAAGTCCACCAACGTAGCCGGCTACGCCAAGATCGACGACCAAGTCAAAAAACTCTACCGCAAAGCCATGCAGGATTTCATTGGCGGCGGCGAAGGCAACCTCTTCGAACTGCACAAACACTCTCTCGAAAAACAGGAAAAGACCGGAGAGAAACCGGACCTCCGCCCCGTCGGCAAACGCATCGCCAACATGTACATTCGCATGCTGGACGAATCCCTGCAACGAATGAACATAGACACCGTGGATTGCTATATGATGCACGGTATCGAAATCCCCTGGATATTTGATTGCCTGGAATTGTGGGAAGCACATGAAAAAGCCCATAAGGCGGGCAAAGTAAAACACTTCGGCTTCTCCACCCACAAGCACATCAAACAGGTGTTGGCTGCCGGAATCGAAGCTGGTAAAAAAGGGCCATGGAAAATCGATTTGATAATGCCCAGTATTAACCCCACCAGTTTCGACGAACCGCAGATCAATCTCAAGGCTGAACTCGCCGAACTCAAGAAACAAGACGTGGGTATCATCGCCATGAAAACCAGCGGGGTGGGCGCCGCCGACTGGGAAGCTAAGAAGGAATCCCTACCCAAAATCGACAACCTGAATCCGGTCGCCCGCAAAAAACTCTGGATGCTCAATTTCACCAACGGACTGATCGACGCGGTTGTCGTAGCCATTAAAAACAATCAAATATTGGAAGAAAGCCTCAAACTGGCCACCATGAAACTCACTGCCGCCGAACAGCGACATCTCAAGGCCTTGGTGAAAAAAGAAATGGCTGGCCTCTGTCATTTATGCGGCCACTGCGAAACTATCTGCCCGGAACAAATTGCGGTCACCGACATGGTCCGCTATTACGCCTATATACACCAATATAACGAAAAACAAATGGCCCGCGATTTATACACCCAGGCAGGATACAACCCGGCCGATCTGTGTTCCCAATGTGGCAAATGCGCCTCGGCCTGCCCGGCAAATATTCCGGTAACCGATATCCTCTATCGCTTATCACACGAAATGGCCTGAAAATCCTCACGAGGTAATAAAAGAAAAGATGTAGTAAATTGGCCTGCACCGTCATTTTGATCCCGATCTATCAGATCGCAAATCTAAAACCATCTGACTCAGAACCGTTATGCAAAATCTCAAAACACCTTATTACGGAACCTTGACGAGCTTATTCCACAAGCGGTTTTGGCCCTCGATCTCCTTGAAGCCAACCCGGATATTGCGCCCGGACAACTCGCTGGCCTTTTCCAGGATAAAATCCTTCGTTGCACTCTGGCCGGGCAGAAAATTGATGAAAGGCCGGCTGATCCGCTGCCGCCCCGGCGCCACCACGAAGCCGTCAAAACTTACTTTTTTATCCGTATGATTGGCCAGGCTCATACGCACCACAACGTTGTCACCAGTACGAAATACATACGCATCAATATCTATATTTTTCAATCCCAACTCGAACCATGCCGGAATGCGCATGTGATAGCGACGATCGGCGTCCACCGTAACGTCCCCAATGAAAGCTTTTAAACCCGCCTCGGCATTAAGCGGAAAAATAACCTCCAGATCCCTGTGAAATTTCTCACCCGGTTCAAGCGAAAAGGAAATGCGGAAGGGGCGAACTTCCCAGCCTTTCGGTGGAATCAAGCGTAAAAGGCCGCTGATCGGCTCGTGATATGTATTGCGAAACACCACCCTGCAACGCCGCTTGTCAAAACTGGCCTCCAACAACGACGGCTCCACACAAAACCGCCGCCGAAAATCCATCAGCCAGGTTGAACTCTTGATAATAAAACTCGGCATGCTCCCAAGCGTTATTTTTTGTCGGCCATCGACTGTGGGCAGTTGCTTGCAGCGCCCCCACAAATCCACCTGTTCCGCCTTCTCC
>CAZMVS010000301.1:0-4691 GCA_964569525.1 uncultured Planctomycetales bacterium | reverse complement strand
CGCACATAGGGCCGCCATCTTCTGCTGCCCCGCACGTTCCCGAATCTGCTCCACCTCCTGGGAAAGATCGCAAAACTGGATCACCGTTTTGGACGCCTCCCCTTCCTCCACATCAAGCGACGTGATCAGCATGGTTTGCCTGTCCGAAAATTCTCCACTCACCGCCAACGCGCAGTCCAAGCTCTCCGTCTCACCCTTTGCAAACACGCGATCTAAAACGGATCGCACCCGTTCCTTTTGATCATCGGGGAATAATGAGTAGACTTCCCCCGCGCAAAGCTCTTCTGCCGAATTGCCGAATAACTTCTCCGCTGCCTCATTGACGAAATTAATCACCCCCTCATCATCAACGACCACCAGCGGAATCACAGAATGTTGACAGATCTTGTAAAACAGAGGTTTGTCCACCAAGTCGGGCATCTTCCAACTCCCGGATTTAAACACTCTCTATTGTAGAAAGCCGCATCGTGGAAAGAATCTTACAGGTTCAAAATTCCATGCCCGCATAGGTTTAAGCTCTGCCTCACTTTTCTTCAGAACCTTCAAGAATAACCTGCGGCATGATCACGAACATCGATTCCACCCGTCGGCCTTGTTTCTCTCCGCATAAAAACAATCCGCCGGCCAAATGTTTATTTCGGGCCTGCTCGCTCGGCCCCAACACAAGAAACTCCTCCGGCTTGATCCGCATCTCGAAAGCCAGCTCCCGCAAAATTCGCCGAGGCTCTTCCGGCTCAGGATACACCCAACCGTTGACCGTCAACTTTGGCTTCTGCTGCCTCCGGGGTAAACGTATCTCCGGCATCACCTCCACCTCCACGCTGTCCGGTTCCTCCAGTGGTATGGCGAATTCGACCCGCAAATAGCTTGTACTGTTCCGGTAAGGGAATCCCGCCAGCGTCCTGTCCTGCCGATACAAAAACAAGGTCTGTTCCTGCGCCAGCGGGGCGATTCTTATCTCCAGCGGCAAAGCATTATTCACTGTCCGCGAATTCGTGGATGTCTTAACCTTGTTCGCCTCCAGCAACGCCCTGATCGAAGCCCACGTTGAAGTTTGCCCCTTGGCAGCCCGTAAACCGTTTAGCTGCAATAACCGTGCGGTCTCCGCCGGTATGCTCTCCTCGTCGAGATATTTCCAGACTCCACTCCCCTCACTGAAAAATTCCCCCTCCGCCTCAAGCCGGTGAATCAAAAAATTAATCTTCAACACAATAGGCTTGTTTGACTTTTTCAGACCAGTACCGTTGGTCTCTTCATCAGCCGCCCCATCCGCTCCCGTTTGCGGCTGATTCATACCAAAAGGAAACCCCAGCTCGAAATTCGTTTCCTGCCCGGAACCTGCGCCACCCGAATCTTTCTGTTGCAAAGCGGGATCACAGCCCACCAAGGCCCATTGGAAAAATATCGCCACCCAGAACGAATACCCGGCACGTGTAAAAATTGTTTTCGCTTTATGCAAGGGCATGGCTCTTCTGCAATTTGCCAAAGATAACAGGCGTCACCCCAACCCTTATCAGCAGTGACCCTCAAAAAGCCTAGATGTTCCCCGTTTTCATGTCAAATTCAATTTTTTGTCCCCCTACGCCTGCCAGTCTTCCGTTTCAACCGGTTCGACCGCGGGCTGTTCGGTCTTCATATGCTGCTGCGTCCATACCGCCAACGCCGACCCCCCGATCAACAGGACACCCCCAAACCACTGCCCAAGCGTGAATTGCTCCTCAAACAGCACATACGATCCCAACAGGGATATAAACGGTGCCGCCATCAGCGTCAGCGTACAAATAGCTACCCCAATTCGTTGCACCGCCGTATAAAACAGCCCATGCGCTACGGCGATTCCGATCAATGCGGAAAGCACCAGGACCGACGCCGGCCAGGCCTCCAGCCGCAACAGCGACGACGTTTCCCCGAACGGTGCCATCAGGATTACCCCTAGCGATGTATACGCCCCAATCACGCTGAAGGCCACCATGGGATGCTGCTTACCGCCCATCGACCACCGTACCGTTATCCCGTACAGACCAAAGGCGATACTGCAGAAAAAAATGAGGACCAGGCCTGCTACGGATACTGTTTTCTGCTCCTCCAGCCCGATCACCGACATGATGATAAAGCCCGCTCCCGCTAATAAACTGCCGATCCAGAATTGTGCCGAACGCGACAACCGCCGCTCGTCAGGGAACACCCAAAATGCCCCCAGAATCGCCCATACCACGTACAGTCGAAACAAAAAGGACAGCAGCCCCGCATCCAGAAAATAAGGCGACCACGCCCAAAGCGTCTGCAAGACCACGTTTACGCCCGCCGGCAACAACGCGTATAACCAGAATCGCCCGATCGAGTTCCGCCGTAAGCCCCAGATCATCCACGGAACGTAAACCAACGCTGCCACTGGATAACGCACCACGTTACACGTAAAACCGTCCGGAATATAACCTGTCAGCCATTTCAACAAAACCGGGGTAATTCCCCAGCAGAATGTCGCTCCCAGCAAAGCCAAAGTGGCCGGTATGTCGATGCGTCGCGAAATAATTACGCCTCCTTGTCTGTGCCTTTATTTTTTAAAACCGGTCGGTTCTGCACGTTAACTCATCACTTACTCGAAACTCGTGAGACATCGTAACCCTTTTTTGTACAATGTGTACATGCAAACACAAGACCTTAACCGAATTACCACCAACTTATCCAGTGCCCGCTGTGCCATCGCCTTTACCGGGGCCGGCATCAGCACCGCCAGCGGCATCGCCGACTTCCGTAGTCCCGGCGGAGTCTGGACCCGTTACCGAACTGTTTATTACGACGAATTTCTCAACGACGAAAACGCCCGGCGGGAATATTGGCGAATGAAAAAAGAATTATACCCCGAGTTCGCCGCCGCCAAACCCAATCCCGGACATTTCGCCCTCGCCAGGTTGGAACAGGCCGGTCTGGTCAAGGGCATTATTACCCAGAACATCGACGGCCTGCACACCGAGGCAGGCAGCCGACACGTGCTCGAAATTCACGGCACCGGCAAATACGTGGAATGCATTAATTGCGGTAAACGCTGGCCCGCGAAGGAAATCTTCGACCAATATAAGGATCGCGACGACGTCCCTACCTGCGATCGCTGCCAAGGTTTGCTCAAACCCGCCACCGTCTCCTTCGGCCAAATGCTCCCCGAGGACGTAATCAGCGAGGCTCAACAGTTATGCGAAGATACCGACTGCCTGTTGGCGATCGGCTCGTCCCTCGTGGTCGAACCCGCCGCCTCCCTGCCCGTCCATGCTAAAGACACCGGCGGTTTCCTGGCCATCATCAATCGCGATGCAACCCCGGTGGACGACTTGGCCGACGTGGTCATCCGCGACCCGATCGACCAGGCCCTCTCCGCCATCGTGGACCAATTGAACCTCTAAAGATATGCCCGCAAGACCTTCATGAAAAAACATGTGGAGTGAATCGATGACCTGCTTACGCTGTTTTTGAAGTGCATCGGCCTCAACGCCACTTTGGCCTAAATCCTTCCCAGGTAATGCAGGCTATGCTTGCCTTCCTGGTTTCCACCTGTCAGTTCGAATCAATTTTCTTTACTAGGCTCCGCATTTTTGCAATTGGTAGATCTTGACAATATCCCGATTCTATAGCCTTTACTTCCTCGGGACTCTTCCAAGCCTTGATAGCTTCGACATCTTCCTTTGAGACTGCCTTCTGAAGAGCTGCAATGGCGTTAGGCATGTTTTCTTTTTTTCTATAGTCGAGCATGGGCGGATTGGCATGTTCCAGCAAATCTTTTGCTTGCTGCTTGTCGCCTGCCAGAAAATAAGTGGCTGCCTTCAGACCAATAAAAGAGTACTGAAACCAATTGCGTGTTTTTTCTGCTTGTAGAACCTTGTCTGTTACCTTTATAACAGTTTCGTAACATTTATGCGTAAATGCGATTTTGGTCGCCAGGTACATAATACACCGGAAGTAATGTCGTTCATGATCACCTGTGGAAAAAGGCTGCTTGATCGTGTCTGCAACAGCGGTACATGCTGCCAGCCCGTTCCCGGTAAGATCGTAGAACAAAGCCAACTGCGCATAATGTAACCACGAAGGATGCCCGTCTACCCATTGTTGGTAGCGTTTACTTGCCGTTTTCGCATGGGGTCCGCTTGAATCCAGCAAGGCGATTGCAAAACGAGGCCACCAATGTTCTGATATTGCTTGGATTGCACTGACACAAACTTGGCGTGCTCTCTCTCGCTCATCAAATCTCATAAAGAGCTCGAATTTTTCTTGATAAGGCTGGATTTGGTGAGGATCAGATGAAATTTCATCGTTGTAATGTTCCGTCGTGATTTGAAGAAATTCTTCCTCTGTGAATTTTTGATCTTTACCGAGGGTGACGGTTGTAAGTGTACTACCGTCTTCCTCAGTATAGAAACTTAAAACCCAGACATTTTTTCTATATTTTATCCATGCTGTTTTATCCCGTACAAGATGATATCCAAAATGATAGAATCCTCCGCCCATCTCAACACCGACGCTATCTGGCATAACATCTGCGCATACTGGTCCAATACCCTTGAGAACAATGGGCAGACAATTGTTGAACATATACTCTTTATGGTCCTTGGGTTCGACGGTCTGGCATAACAAAGCAAGCTTTTTAGCAGCATCCTTGCTTACCGAAGATGTTTTCATCCTGTAGGAAAGCAGCTCTATCA
>CAZMVS010000300.1:0-6302 GCA_964569525.1 uncultured Planctomycetales bacterium | reverse complement strand
CATGTGAACTTCGTCAATGATATAAACCTTGAACCGCGAGCGGGCGGGGCGGTAGTTGGCGTTACTGCGCAACTCGCGAATATTATCCACCCCGGTGTTGCTGGCTGCGTCAATTTCGATTACGTCCACGTCCTGCCCCTCGGCGATGGCCAGGCAGGATTCACACTTCAAGCACGGTTCAACGGTGGGTTGATCGGAATTATGGCAGTTCAATGAACGGGCCAGGATGCGCGCCGCCGACGTCTTCCCCACCCCGCGCGTACCACAAAATAAATAGCCATGGTGAATCCGCTGATGCTGGATAGCGTTTTTCAAAGTGGTCGCAATCGCTTGCTGACCAACCAGTTCGTCAAAGATCCAGCTACGGTATTTTCGAGCTAAAACGGTATAAGCCATCGCTCTTTCACGCTCCTGCAGAAGACTTTTCTCTCCCTATTTTTAGCCGAACTCGCCCGATTTTGCACGCCTGCAATAAACCTTGGCTCCCAAAAAACCCCAAAAGCGACTCACCACCCCCTCCTTGCCATTAAAAAAGCCGCCCGCATTGAGGACCAGGTTTGCCACGGCACCTGAAACACGTTGGATGGGCTGCTACCTCTCGGTCCTGACCCGTTGCCCAGCGGCTCCACTGCATGGAACCCGGCCCTCAATGCGACCGGCTTGGAATCGGCTAATCGCCGAAATTTCTCGTTGTCATCTACCCTGTTCATCGGCCGGCTGCGTGGTTGATGGCGCTGACCTTTTCCGCTGCAAAACCCGCATGCCCTTCGACAATTGCCGCCGACGAGAAAGGGCCTCATCCTCCGATCGGCTGGCATTTCTCAATGCTTGGCCACTTTTTAACTCGCTCGATCCGGAAACTCGCCTCTTTCGACCTTGCTCCTGGAGAACATTCTCCAACGAAATAGTATTGATGTAAACCGCCTCATCTTTGATCGGACGGAATTCTGGCGATCCCGTCGTCTGCACGTGGGCGATTTTCTCCAACACCTCGAACGATTTCTCCCCCACCAGGTAACCAAAAGCCGTCTGCTTCCTATCAAAAGAAGGCTGCCGCCCCAAACATATGAAAAACTGGCAACTGGCCGAGTCCGGATCCTTGGAAGAACGGGCCATGCCCACTATCCCCTTCTTAAACTGAATATCGCTGAACTCAGCCTTTAATCGTTTGCCGTCCGGGCGAACGCCATAACCGTCCCCGTGAGGACAACCCCCTTGAATCAGCCCCCCTGGAATAACCCGATGAAAACCAAGGTTATTATAAAATCTCTCTTCTACCAATTCGAGAAAGTTCTTCACATGCCGGGGCGCTTCATCATAATAAAAGCGCACAGTCATATTGCCGTAATTGGTCTTGATAACCGCCTGCTGCTCGCCGATCACTGAAATATGCAAAGAAGCAGATTGAACCGCCCCATTATAAGGCCGCCACACCAATTCATATTCCCCGGGCTGACGCAAAAGGCGATAATATTGAGTCACTTCCAAACGAAGCCCAACACTGGCATGGGGCGCTAGCTTGATCATCGGCACCGGCCCTTGGGGTTGACGATAAACCTGGGTCTCCATCACCGACGTTGAAGTTTCTTCTATAGACAAAGCACTAAAATGCCGCCCGCTGAAAACATGCTGTACTGGTAAGCCCATATCTTCCGGATTGGCATTGTTATTGGGCCAATTAGGAACCCACAAAGTCAACACTTCGTCAACCAGATTTGTCAAGGAAAAATGAACGTACAAAAGCTCACCGGTCCGAATGGTCTGCCGCTCTGCGTAAAGCCTCGCCTTGACCAGGTCAGCCAACTCCCTCCCCTGACTGTTACCGCTATTAGCAGGAGCGGATGTAGGAATTTCCGCCTGAGCCCAGCCTAACGAACTGCTCAAAAAGACAATGAGAAAAATACTCAACAAGTACCAACGGAGATTATACATTTGCCCGGTTCTCTCTTTTACACCGCAACTTCAAAAACGATTGATCGAACCATTTCAAATAAGCTTTTTACAAATATAAGCTTACATCACCGCAACGCACACCTTCCACCTTGTCTTTTTATACACGCAAGTCCGGTTCGCGACGCAGTTTATCGCAAATTTTCATTTTCACCATCGCCAGAGGCTTGTGTGCCGGACAAACCCAACATAAACCGGGTGACCTCTTCCGGAGCGTTGCCCAAACGCCATTGGCCCGCTTCCGGAAAGATAGCAATCACTATGTCCCGCCGGGTACGCCCCTTGCTATCAGGATTCCTCAGACGCACCACGGCATGCAGGTAATAAACCGGGGGCTCCTTCCCCGGATGCTGTTCAATCCGGGCCACCTGCACAGAACGCACCTGGGTCCAGATAGCCTGAAAATTGGTTTCCTTGGGCGGCTTATAGGAAGCCCCGAAAAGCTGTCGAAAACCATCATAATCCCCCTCGTAACAAACGTTCAGGGCCTTATCCACAAATTTATTCAAGGAAACGTCCTCGGTCATGAGATCACGGGGAAAATACACGTTCGGCCGCTCAACCTGCGGATTTTCTTCCGTAATAGTGGGGCGATCCAGCGCGTTGTGATCTTCACCGACTTCTTCCTTACCACATTCACACCCCCCCATACTGCCCGCCACAGCCGCCGCCGCCAGCAATATCCTGACGACCAATCTAGTGTCGATCCTGACTGTCATATCCAAAATCCCTGTTCAAAAACCGCCGCTCTCAATGACTGCCCCACGCCCGCGAAGGCAATACCGATTGTACGGCAAGTTACCCCACCTCCGCAGTTTCCATCATAGGCACACCGCGCCAGGGCGCCAATTTCCCTTGACAACACAAACATGCCCCTTGCTATCTATTTTTAGAAGTCTTTAGAAGCAAAGTGGCAACTTCATTCGGCTTGAATGGCACGCGGGCCTCGCCCCGGCTGTTCATCTTGATTTTTTGCTTGCCCCGCTCCAACAAATCACACTTCCAGAGTGTATCACCCTGCTGAACAATGGGCAGTTGCAGGTTAGCGTCAATCCGCTCCACATCAGCATTCCACAAACGCAAAACCATTCCCTGCTCAAAACCGGCGGCTTTCACATCCACCAGTTGAATCTTCTCCGGCTGAACCTGCAGCAAAGATCGCGCCGGCGGATCAATGGCGGCGTCGGTCACCATCGCGTGCAATGGCCGGAAAAATTCCGCACCCCCGTGCGCCAAACCGCCATCCCAGTCATCATTGCCGGTCGGCTGTAAAACGAAATCGAAGGAAAAATCACCACCCTGCCACAAAGCGAAATTCGTCCCCCAGCAATTGTTAAACAACGTCGCGTAAAGCACGTTGTCCTCGTAATCACCGTCATCGTCGAAACGCCACACCCCCGGATCCACAAACGACACCAGGGGCGTATGCAAAGGATAAAAATTCATGCCACAGAGATTGTTTTCCACCCGCACCCCGTGATGATTCGCCATCATGGCCGCATTGACCCGTTCCGCCAGGTCCTCGTGCGGACGAACCAGCTGGGCAATTCGATCCACTATCACAAAAGCACTTTCCCCGGAAAAAGGAAAACAGGCATAACCCGCCTCTGCCGCCAAGGTCGGTCGCTTTCCTATCAAGGTAAGATTGACGTGCAACTCCCGCCGATCCCGATACCGGGTAAACGTCGTACGATAACGCCGCACGTTCCCCGAACGTCGGCCCGGGGGACGAAGAGGCGGACAAGGAGCATCAACAATCACCCGGGCACACAAGGGCGTAAGCTCGCATTTCACCCGGGCCTTTCCTCCGCCAACAGGACCGAACTGCGCCATGTTCTCATAATGGCGACGGTGAAATCCACCCTCCACGTGCTGCGGCATGCGCGTGTGCACGTCGCGAACGAATTCTTTCATTCGCTCCGCCCCGGGCATCTCGTAAATATATGACCCCATGGGCCATTCCGCGTCGGTCGCACACCACTGGCAGGAACGCTGCCGGTCATGCCAGCGGGCCAAGCCCCCTGCCGTGTGAAAAATCATACTCGAATCATTGCTGTGCAGGGGCAATTTACCCGCCTGCCAATCGGCGAAACAGCCGGGACGGTTGCGCTGCCCGACGGGATGGATCTCTAGGGCCAGGTAGCCGCCGGCCGGCACCTTCGGAGCAATAAACTCGATCTGACCGCCGCCCCGTTCATACAACACGTTCGCCCCTGTGGTCGGATCTACCAGCTCAAACTCACCGCGTGGAATTTTTTGATCCGACAGACGCACCAGGCCACCCCGTGGCCAACTTAAGGTATTGAAAAGAACCACCTGATGCCGGCCGCGCCCTTTCGAAACCTGAGAACCGAACGTGTTAAAAGCCTGGGTTTCCAACCGATCAATACGCTTGCGGGCCTCACCGGCACGTTCCGCCTTCTGTTGCCAGGAATTCGCCCAGCGTTGCATAGGCGTATCGTTACCAAGCTTCTCCGGATTGAACGAAGAATAAACCTTGTCCCCGGAAAACCCATTCTCTTGATCGCCGGCGTGATCACCCCAAGTATGTTCCGTATAAAGAGACAATTGACGATAGGCTTCTTCGATTTCCTCCTGTTCCGTCCCGTTTCTGGAAACAGATCGGCCGTTGTTCAAGATCCCCAGGCTGCGCAAAGTCTCCAGCGACGGTAGGCGGTCCTTATCCTCACGGGCCATGGCGGTCGGCCCTGCCTGGCTGGCAATACCATACGCCCACCAGTCGGTGAACTCCTCCTCCAGCTCCGGCAACTCCTTGCCGCTCTGCCGAATAATCGCGTTGGCAAAATCCTCCAGCCGACCAATTCGAAAACTCGGTGAATCGAAATTGGCTTCGATCCAGTCAATATCGGCAAGCGGCTCCAAGCTCGTCGGCCCCTGGTTATCAGTAGTCATTTGAATGGCTAAATAGTGCTCCCAAGGCCAGTCAGCGGGAGGAACCAGCGGCGTGCCGTAATCGCTGTGATAGTGACAAAGCAGGCGGCTTTCATCCGGCAAATCCCACCAGAAAAGCGAGGGGACATCGGGCGGTACGGAATTGGGATTGGTTCCTACTTGGAAGAATTTCCCACCGGCCGCCGCAAAGGCCATCCCCAGGCTCGCGGTATGGGCGGGGACATCGGTCATCTTGGCCGCGCTGGGCACCGGCTGACCAAAACGTTCCGCCAGATGACGAGCTGCGTACAAACTCCGACACATCTCCTCCAAACCGAAAAATTCGCTGTGCGTGGTGAACGGCATCAAACCCCAGACCACTTGCCCGTTACGGCAATAATGCTCCAAACGCTTGATCCGCTTGGCATCGACCCGCTGGGGATCCAAACACCGTTCCAGCAACCACGTGGGCATGGTCCAGACATAACGCTTGCCCTGCTTGCGACCGGCGGTGGCGTCCAGATTCTCCAACAGCTTGTCCAGGAACGGCCCGGTATATTGCTCTATAACCTGCTCCGCTGATTGCGTGTAACCAACGTCCAGGTGTGTCTTAAAAACGACGTGTACCTGGCGACGATCCGCCGGCTTGATCGTCAGGGCATCTTCATAGTGATTGCCTAACGAAGTCGTCCAGGTCGCCTTGCAGCGCACGGAACGCTGCGGCCGCGGCACCAGCCACAAACAAAAACCCTCTTGCCGGGGATGGGTGATCAAATCGGCGGGCTCGGCGGTATATTTATTATTGCCCACACGTAAGGTAAGTTCGCCTCCACCGCCCAGTTCACGCGGACACATCAGGCCAATCGCCTGCCACGTTTTTCCCTTGGATTGCCGAAGATAAGGTGTCCAGAGCAGTCTGAACCGATCCACGTAAGACACGAGACCCTCCTTGTGCTGTATATTTCACGCTGCGTTACACGGTATCAGTATCGTCTATCCCCTTCCATGGTCGGCAGCCTGTCACCTTATTAACCGGCAACGGCCCCGCTTTTGATCGACGAGCTATCTATCCGCACAACTATTATTGAAAAAATCCAATTAACACCTCGCCAAAGCAGCGGTTTGTACCCCCTATCGCCGCTTCCTGCAAATATATCCCGAAAAATCCGAGTACAATATTACGCATATACTATTTCATAAGATACAATCTATCCAGAACAAGCGATTTGTGAATCAAACTAAATCCGGAATCGCAACCGTGTACGTGAATCATAAACTATCTTCTGGTAAATTCCTGTGCACGATATGACCCAAGCCAGGCAACCAACATCTTCGCTTTCGCAAAAACCACAGACCCCACCGCTGCGCCTGGTATTCTGGGAAACAACCGCCGGCTGTAACCTCGAATGCAAACATTGCCGCCGGCTGGAAGTATCCCATGAATTGGTCAAAAGCGATCT
>CAZMVS010000299.1:0-3016 GCA_964569525.1 uncultured Planctomycetales bacterium | reverse complement strand
GTATCGATTCGGCGAGTTGAGCGTTGCCCGAGTACGGCGGATTCTGGAAGGCGACTTATCACCTGAGCCGGTACCACCACGGGGCAAGCCGCCGGCATTATGCCAGGGGTGTCCGCACCGCACGGCTTTTGAAATATTGCGGGATTTGAAATGTATCGTGGCAGGCGATATCGGCTGTTACACGCTGGGGGTGTTGCCGCCCTTTGAGGCTATGGATACTTGCGTCTGCATGGGAGCGAGCATTGGTGTAGGTTTGGGATTGCGGCATACGTTGCCGACGGAACAAGCCCGGCGGGTGGTCAGTGTCATTGGGGACAGTACTTTTATTCACAGCGGGCTGACCGGCTTGGTAGAAATGGTTTACAACCCCCCGCCGACGGGTCACGTGGTTTTGATTCTGGATAACGGGACGACAGCAATGACCGGTTTGCAGGAACATCCGGCTACGGGGCGGAAACTGAATCATGAACCGACGGGCAAAGTTTCCATGGAAGAGGTGGCCAGGTCGTTAGGAATTGAACGTGTTGAAGTCATTGATCCAAGGACGGATGGCGAAGGTTTCAAGAAACTTCTGAAAGATTCGCTGGCGGCACAGGAACCGACTGTTTTGATCGCCCGGGCCCCGTGTCTGTTGGCGGCAAAGAAGTTGCGGCAGTTAGAGGCGGATGTCAGTAGCGGTGATGGCAAGAGGCAATGCACGTCGGCAAACGACACAAGCAGGTAGAAACCATGGAAACGAACGTTATCAACGTAGTAGTCGGCGGACTGGGCGGGCAAGGTGTGCTGAAGGCATCGGACATCCTGGCCCGAACGGCGTTTCTTTGCGGGTACGACGTGAAGAAGAGCGAAGTGCACGGGATGAGCCAGCGAGGCGGATCAGTAACCAGTGACGTGCGTTTTGGCGGCGAGGTGCATAGCCCGATGGTTCCCCATGGTGAGGCAGACTTCGTGATCGTTTTGTCCGATGAGGAACTCGAAGCCAACCGCCGACATCTTCATGACACTGGAATCATGATCGGGCCGAATGCCGTAGATCGGAAGGCGTTGCCCAATCCGCGCAGCTTAAATGTCGCCCTGCTGGGTGTGTTAAGCAGGTACTTGGACATTCCCGAAGAGAAATGGTTGGCAGTGGTCAAAGAATTTCTTCCGACAAAATTACACGAGATCAATACTCGGGCTTTCGAGCTGGGGCGATCCAACGGAATAAAACGGAATTAGCATGTACAAGCAATCATCCCCCACAGTCGGTTTTCATCCGGCCAGTACGCCGGATTATCTATCCCCACCACAGTTGCGGGATCTGCAATTGCAGCGGATGCAGGGTATTGTACAGCGGGCGTATGAAAGAGTGCCGCTGTTTCGTTCGCGTATGAAAGAGCAGTCGCTAACGCCGGAGGACATAAAATCTTTGGACGATGTGGCCAAGCTGCCTTTCACGCAAAAGACGGACCTTCGGGACACGTATCCGTTCGGATTATTCGCCAGTCCGATGAAAGAGATTGTCCGATTACATGCTTCCAGCGGTACCACCGGCAAGCCCATCGTGGTCGCGTACACGCAAGAGGACCTGGACGTGTGGGCTTCGGTGATGGTACGGACCTTTGCCTCCTGTGATCTGCACCGTGGTGATGTTATTCAGAACGCCTATGGTTACGGGCTGTTTACCGGCGGGCTGGGTGCCCATTATGGGGCGGAAGCCCTGGGGGCTACGGTTATTCCCATTTCCGGGGGTAATACCAACCGCCAGATTATGGTGATAAAGGATTTCGGGGTGACGGCGATTTGCTCAACGCCGAGTTATTTTCTGCACCTGATCGAACAGGCGGAGACAGCCGGTATCGATTTGCGGGAAATGCCTTTGCGGGTGGGCATCTTCGGGGCCGAGCCGTGGACCGAAGGGATGCGCAAACATATTGAGGAATCGGCCGGTATCAAAGCCTACGATATTTATGGGTTGAGTGAGATCATCGGGCCGGGAGTGGCGTCGGCTTGTTGTGCGCAGCAAGGATTACACATATTCGAGGATCACTTTTACGCCGAGATTGTCAATCCGCAGACGGGTGAGCCGGTGGCCGATGGCAAGGAAGGTGAGCTGGTTTTGACCACGCTGAGCAAACAGGCCATGCCAATTATTCGTTACCGCACGCACGACGTGACTTCGTTTTATACGGAACCGTGTTCCTGTGGGCGGACCATTCGACGGATGAGACGGATCAGTCACCGAAGTGACGACATGCTAATCATTCGAGGAGTAAATGTGTTCCCGTCGCAGATTGAAGAAGCCTTACTAGCGGTAGAGGGTGCTTTGCCGCACTACCAGATTATATTGACACGGGAAAAAGGCCTGGATCAGATGGAAGTGCAGGTGGAGGTCACACCGAATATTTTCAGTGATAAGATCGGGGCGATGGAAAATTTGCAGAAGGAATTGTCTCGTTCTATTGAACGGACGATTGGCATACGGGCCTCGGTTCGTCTAGTCGAGCCGCAGACCTTGGCACGGAGCCAGGGCAAGGCCAAGCGGGTGATTGATCAACGAGAATTATCGTAACGAGGATAAGCCATGAAGCTTCATCAACTATCCCTTTTTCTTGAAAATAAGCCGCGTCAGCTTCGTTTGCCAAGCAAGACGTTGGCTGAGGCGGGGATTAATATTCTCACTATGTCTTTGGCGGACACGCAACAATTCGGGATTTTGCGTTTAATTGTCGAAGACTGGCAAAAAGCCAAAGGGATATTGGAAACGGCCGGCTGCGTGGTCAACATTGCGGAAGTATTGGCCATCGAGGTGCCGGATCGTCCCGGTGGTTTGGATGAAATTCTTGCTCTGGTAGAGCAACACGATCTGAATGTTGAGTATATGTATTCTTTTACATTCCACCGCGGAGACAAGGCTGTCTTGGTAATCCGTTTTGAGGATATCGACGCGGCTATTACCGCCATGCAGGCTGGTGGAGCCCACATGGTTGAGCCTGCTGAACTTTACAAACAAGTGGATCGCTGAATTTATACAAGA
>CAZMVS010000298.1:0-3924 GCA_964569525.1 uncultured Planctomycetales bacterium | reverse complement strand
GGGAGAAAGCTTCCGGGTCGCGGTGTTGCGTGACTTTCCACCACTGTATATGGAGGATAGCCAGGGTCGGCCTACCGGTTTTGCCATTGAGCTGCTGGAAACCCTATCCCGGCAAGCCGGATTTTCCGTTGAGTACCTGCCTACCGAGAACTGGGGCACAGCAATGGAGCTGGTGCGCAGTGAAAAAGCTGATTTTGTGCCGGGGTTCGGTATCAACGATTACCGTTTGGCTGAATTTGCTTTCAGCGTACCCATGGAAAGTATTCCCGTTCGCGCCTTTGTCAAAAAAGATGACAAAAGAATCCGCAGGATATCGGACCTCGCCGATGACAGATTCACAACCGCAGTTATTGATGAGGGCGCGGCCCATGTGGAGCTGAAGCGACGTGGCGGTTATCAGCTGGTACTGAAAAATAATGTCGATGAGGGGCTTAATGCCCTGCTTGCCGGGGTGGATGACGCCTTTGTTTTTCCGGAGCCGGTCCTGCTGCAAAAATTGCGTTCCATGGGTCTGGAAGGCTTTGTCGAGGCCGTAGGTGAGCCGCTGCTCACCCTGAAAAGGGGATATCTTTTCCGTCAGGGAGATGATCGTCTGGAAAGCTTCAACAAGATCATCACGGCACTGGGGGAATCCCCGGCTTATCCAAAGCTTCTAAACAAATGGAACGGCGAACCGGCGCCCTACTGGACTGTCACCAAGGCGGTTGTTTCCATGATGCTGTTCGCAGCTGGGATGGCTGCCCTGCTGGTGATATGGAAAAACCACTCGATTGGGCGGATCAATAAACGGTTTCAGAAACTGGCGTCCCATCTGCCAGGAATCATTTATCAGTTCCAGCTCAAGACGGACGGTTCCATTCGGCTCCCCTACGCAAGTGAAGGCATTTACGCTCTTTATGGCGTTCTCCCTGAACAAGTGGCAACCGATGGGATCGCCATATGGACGGCTGTCCATCCATTGGACCGTGAGCAATTCAAAGCCTCCATCCAGCAATCCGCAGTATCCTTGAATGTTTGGAGAAATCAGTTCCGGATACTGAAGCCATCGGGAGATGTCATTTGGGTGGAAGGACATTCAACCCCGGAGCGACTAGCGGATGGCAGTACCCTGTGGCATGGCTATGCCCAGGACATCACCGAGCGCAAGCAGGCCGAGGAGGCCACTAGACTGCAAGCGAAACGCACCGAGTCTCTGCTAGAGCTATCCAGGCTCGCAGATGACTTCGATGAGAGAGAGTTCATGCAAAGAAGTATGGAGCTGGTGGAAGATCTGACCGGCAGCCAAATATCCTTTATTCATCTGATCAATGAGGGCGGCGCAGAAATCGAACTGGTGGCCTGGTCGCGCCGCACCCTTGAACAGTTTTGCACAGCTGCATACGACTCGCACTATCCGGTGAAAAAGGCAGGCATCTGGGCAGATGCACTGCGTGAGGGTAAGCCGATTATTTTTAACGACTATTCAGGCTATCCGCACAAAAAAGGATTACCCGAGGGCCATTCTGTAATGCAGCGTCTCATCTCCGTGCCGGTGGTGGATAATGGTGTGGTGGTGTTGTTGGCGGGTATCGGTAATAAGAAGACCGACTACACCAGTTTCGATAGTGAAACGGTGCAGCTATTTTCTGATTCAATATGGCGAATCGTGAAAGAGGCCCGCACCGCCGAGGCGAATAAAAAAGCCTCAGAACAACTCGCCTTGCTGGGCAAGCATATTCCCGGAGTGATCTATCAATACGCCTTGAAAACCGATGGAAGCTCGTATTTTCCTTATGCCAGCGAGGGCATTCGAGAGATATATGGCGTCAGTCCCGAGCGGGCTGTCGAGGATGCGACATCTGTGTTCGAGGCGCTTCACCCGGATGATCTCGGGCGAGTTACCGAGACCATCCAGGAATCTGCCCGCAGCCTCACGGATTGGCATGATATCTACCGGGTCAATCTTCCCGAAGGCCGTACGATTTGGGTTGAGGGAGAAGCGACACCTCAAGCTTTGGCCGATGGCAGCATGTTGTGGCACGGCAATATTCGTGACATCACAGAACGCAAACAGGCAGAGCTTCAGCTGAAACAACAGAAAACACAGCTGGAACAGCGCAACAGAGCCTTGAGACAGTTTAACTATGCTGTTTCCCACGAGTTGAAAACACCTCTGGTGAGTATCGAATCCTCCCTGGGGCTGATTCAGAGCACCTTGCCGCGCATAACGGATCCCGAGCTGACCACAGCTTTTGGCTATGCCCGGCACGCCACCCGGCAGATGAATAACCTGCTTGACAGTCTGTTGTTGATGTTCCGTATTGACGCAGCGGACACGGATACAGAGACAACCGCATTTGGCGTACTGGTGCAGGATGCCATCGACCAGTTGACCAGGGAAAACCGGCTGAAGGGTATCAAGGTGACCATTCCAGTAGAGGAGCTTGAGTTGAGCGGCGATCGGCATAAGCTGGTGCAGATCTGGCTGCAGCTGATCGAAAATGCTGCTAAATACATGGGAGGCCAGAAAGACCCGGCAATTGCTATCGGGTTTGAACAAACAGATCAGGAAGTGTTGTTTTACGTGCGCGACAATGGCATGGGTATTGAGCAGCCGTATCAGGGCAAAATTTTCGGTTTATTCGATCGGCTGGACAAAAACCCCGACGGCACGGGGATGGGGCTGGCCCTGGTACAACGGGTTGTTGATTATTATGGCGGCACCATCCGGGTTGAATCGGAAGGACTCGGCAAAGGGAGCTGCTTCTATTTTACCCTGCCGGATGTACTGATCAATAAGGGCACGTCAACATGACAAGCGAGAAAACTAAGGTCATTTTGCATGCAGAGGATGAGCCGGCCCATGCGGCCATCGTCCGCAAGGCACTTCAACTCAGCGTTGCTAATGTGCAACTCAGGCAGGTTGGCGATGGCAGGGCGGCCCTTGACTATCTCTATCGCCGCGGATCCTATGAAGATCCAGCCGTATCACCGAAGCCCGATCTGATTCTTCTTGATCTGCGTATGCCCCATGTCGGTGGACTTCAAGTCCTCGCCATCATCAAGGAGGATCCGGAACTTCAGACGATCCCGGTGGTGGTACTGACAACCTCTGATGGCGAAGAAGACCGTTCACAAGCACGCGCTTGCGGTGTTGTAGGATATTTGACCAAGCCGGTAGACTTTGACAAGTTTGTTACGATGATCGATGAACTGTGTGTTGTCTGGCTTTAGCAGTCGGCTTCTGAGGCAGGTAATCGATAGCTTGGTCGACCGCATCAATCAACCATTTCAAGGCTGAAGGTGCTGATCAATTCATGATCTGAACTGTGAAGAATACCGACATGGTTGGCACATATACCGCATTAGCAAATCCCTGAAAGCTTGGTTGGCTAACCATATGGAATGTCAGAACCATGAGGCATATGGGCGCTTATTGCTGTGACGCAGGCAGGTTCCAACAATGGAGATAAAATTCCATTTGTTTCTTAACGAAGTTTTTCATTTTTCTTAAGGATCCGCCATGAGTATGCAGCTCGACGACGATCAGATTGAAATTATTCAAGAATTTGTCACCGAAAGTCGTGACATGATCGAACAGCTTGAACCTGCAATCATTGAGCTCGGACAAAACAGCGATCCTGAAACCATGAATGCTATCTTTCGCCTCTTTCACTCGATGAAAGGGAGCGCCGGCTTTCTCGAATTCACCCATCTGACCCGGGTGGCTCATGCCGCCGAGAGTCTGCTTGATCTGATTCGCAACAAGGAGATGGAACTGATACCGGAACACGTTACTCTCTTCTGTGCTGCTTGCGACTTCTCTAAAGATGCCCTCGATGCTGTTGATGCCAGTTTCAGCGACGACGCAATGAGTGCTGCTGCCGATACCATTTCTGAAGAGCTCCATCGGGCCATTGAAGGTCCAGGATCAAACGAAGAAGA
>CAZMVS010000297.1:0-20496 GCA_964569525.1 uncultured Planctomycetales bacterium | reverse complement strand
CGACCTCCACGCCATCGCCGAATTCCGCGCCTACCGCCGATCCGTCGGCCTGCTCAGCACCAACCATCCCAATATGTTCAGCAAACTCCTCCAAGAACCTGATTCCTGAAATGCCAGGTGGATACACTTAAAAGGCACATGATAAATTACATTATAAAAATAAATATTACATCCTTAAAAAAAAACGTAAATCCACTATTTTTGTATAATAAGTCTTTTGTAGATTGCGACAGAATAATTTGAAAATATTTACGCAACTTATCTCCGATCTGTGGTTATAAAATTTTGAGGAGGGATCTGCGCATCGCCTTGTGCATCAAAACCTTGGAGAACCACTGCAAAACCGGCATAATCATAATAATTGGTAAAAAACGAAAATCTCAAACCGGTTTTTTTCATAAGACGGGATAAAAAACGTGAGCATAGGTGAAATACTCTTAGAAAAAGGCAAACTCACTCCGGAAAATCTCCAAGCAGCCTTGGCCGCCCGCAAAACCCCCCACGATCGCCTCGACCGTATCTTGGTCAAAATGGGCTTCGTGGATGAATGGGACGTCCTCGAGGTCCTCGGCGAACAAATGAGTATCGACGTCGTCGATCTCTCCGAAAAGGAAATCGACGTCAACCTATTGAAAACCGTTCCCCCCAAACTGGTCCACAAGCGCGGTCTGATTCCTATTGAAAAAACCCAAGACACCCTCCGCGTCGCCACCGCCGATCCCTACGACATTACCGCCTTTGACGAACTCCGCATGCTCACCGGGCACCGCCTGAAAATCGAACCCGTCCTGGCTAGCGAATCCGAAATCCAACGCCTGATCCGTCAACACTTCGGTGTCGGCGGCTCCACCATCGATGAAATGATCGGTGAAGAACAACAGGACGGCAGCGGCAACGGTGACGTCGAACTGCTCAGCGATTCCATTGACGAAAACGCCAACGTCGAGGAAATGGCCCAGGAAGCCACCGTCGTCAAACTGGTCAACGACATTCTCTCCGAAGCTATCCGCGACGGAGCCAGCGACATCCACATCGAACCCTACGAAGACGACCTGAAAATTCGCTACCGTATTGACGGCGTGCTACAGACCACCCAGATACCCCCGCAAATCCGGCGTTTCCAGGCAGCCATCATTAGCCGTATCAAGATCATGAGCAACCTGAACATCGCCGAAAAACGACTGCCCCAGGACGGCGGCTTCAAAGCCCGTATCGCCAGTCGCGAAATTGACTTCCGTGTATCCATCATCCCCACCGGCTTTGGCGAAGGCGTGGTCATGCGTATCCTCGATAAGCAGTCCATCAACCTCTCGCTTGAACAGCTGGGCATGGCCGACGAGGTCCTCGATAATTTCCAAAGCCTCATCACGCGACCGCACGGCATTATTCTCGTCACCGGCCCAACCGGTAGCGGTAAAACCACTACCCTTTACGCCGCCCTGCACTCCATCGTCTCCGACGCCATCAAAATCCTCACCGTCGAAGACCCGATCGAATATTACCTCGAAGGTATTAACCAGGTGCAGGTCAACGAAAAAATTCACCTCGATTTCGCCCGGGCTTTACGCTCCTTCCTGCGCCATGACCCGGACGTTATCCTCGTCGGCGAGATTCGCGATAAGTCCACCGCCGAAGTGGCCATCAACGCCTCTCTCACCGGCCACCTGGTCTTCAGTACTCTGCACACCAACGACGCCTCCACCGCCCCCACCCGTCTGCTCGACATGGGTGTGGAACCGTTCCTCGTCTCCAGTTCATTGGAAGGCATCTTGGCCCAACGCCTGGTCCGCCTGATCTGCCCCCATTGCAAGCAGGCTTATGAACCTGATCTCAATCAACTGCCCGCGGACTTTCAACCCGAACCTGGGGAAAAACTTTACTACGGCGCCGGCTGCCGCGAATGCCGCAACATCGGCTACAAGGGCCGAATGGGCATCTTCGAAATGCTTATGGTCACTGATCCTGTCCGTGAATTGATCGTCCAACGGGCTTCCGGAACCGCCCTCCGCGAACATGCCATGGCCGAAGGATTACGTCCCCTTCGCGAGGACGGCTGGCGAAAAGTACGTAACGGATACACCACCCCCGAAGAAGTCCTCCGCGTCAGCAAGGTGTAACCTGAACTTGTCATCCCGACGAGTCGGGATCTCTCATCTCTCCAATCCCTGCAACTTTACAACGTCGTGTCATCTCGATCCCGGCGTGCCGGAACCGATGCATCGGGATGAGAGATATTAAACCTCTCGCTACTTGTCATTTCGAACGAGGCAAAATGCTATCAAGCATTTTTGCCGAAGAGAGAAATCTCCCCATCCCCCAATACCTGACAACATTCAATAATTACCAGTTCTCTCCAAACAAAAACCCCGGACCTGTTTCTGATCCGGGGCCTCGTTATTTACATAAATTTGTAATTCAATGCCAATTTAAACCACTCGTTACGCATTGGGATTCCACTCACTGTGGAAAACCCCGTCCTTATCGACCCGATTATAGGTATGCGCGCCGAAGTAATCCCGCTGGGCCTGCAACAAGTTCGCCGGCAACCGCTCACTGCGATAGCTGTCATAATAAGCTAACGCCGACGAGAACGCCGGTACCGGAATACCCATCTCCGCCGCCTTGGAAACCACCATCCGCCAGTTGGCTTGGTTCTTATCAATAATGTCCTTGAAATACGGATCCAACAGCAGGTTCGCCAATTTCGGATTGCGATCGTAAGCCTCCTTGATCCGGTTCAGGAAGTGAGCCCTGATAATGCACCCGCCACGCCAGATCATGGCAATCTCGCCGTACTTCAAATCCCAGTTATGCTCTTCTGCCGCCGCACGCATCAACTGGAACCCCTGCGCGTAACTGCACACTTTCGACGCATACAACGCATCGCGAATCGCATCGATAAACGCCTTCTTGTCACCATCAAACTTGGGCTCCGGACCGGTCAACTGCTTACTCGCCGCCACCCGTTCATCCTTAATCGCCGAAATGCACCGGGCGAATACCGCCTCCGCGATCGTCTGCGCCGGAACCCCCAGATCCAACGCCGATTGGCTGGTCCACTTGCCGGTTCCCTTTTGGCCGGCAGTATCCATGACCATATCCACCAGCGGCTTGCCCGTCTCATCATCAACTTTCTTAAAAATATCCCGCGTAATCTCGATCAAATAACTGTTTAGATCACCTGAGTTCCACTCCTCAAATACCTCGCGCAGCTCATCGGCACTCATTCCCAGGGCGTTCTTCATGATGTTGTACGCTTCACAGATCAGCTGCATATCCCCGTACTCAATCCCGTTGTGCACCATCTTCACATAGTGCCCCGCACCGTCCGGGCCGATGTACGTACAACACGGCTCACCGTCCACCTTGGCTGATATCGCCGTCAACATCGGCTCGACTAACTTATACGCCTCTTCTTGACCGCCCGGCATAATGCTCGGCCCCTTAAGGGCTCCTTCCTCGCCACCGGATACGCCTGTACCAATGAACAAAATGCCCTTCTCTGACAGTTCCTTGTTCCGCCGAATTGTATCCGGGAAGTAACTATTCCCTCCATCAATCAAAAGGTCACCCTTGTCCAGCAGCGGCAGCAGCGACTCGATCGTCTTATCAACCGCCTCACCTGCCTTGACCATGATCATGATCCGCCGCGGCTTCTCCAGGGCGTTCACAAACTCTTCCAACGTCTTGCAGCCGACAATATTTTTGCCCTGGCACTTCGCCTGAACAAAATCTTCCATCTTCGAGGTTGTGCGGTTGAACACCGCCACCGAAAACCCCCGGCTCTCCAGGTTCAACACCAGGTTCTGCCCCATCACCGCCAAACCAATCAATCCAAATTGCTGCGCCATCAGTTTCTTCTCCAAATAATTAATCAGTACCACTCGGCCATTTCCGGCTGTGCTTTATCTCCGTCCCACTCACGACCGTCCTCCCAATTCTAAACCCCCCACACGCGGATGCAAGCCCGCTCATAAACTAAAACTTGGCATAAAATATTCCCCAAAATACATAATTGACGACATCAGCCTCATGGGATTTAATAAATTTACTACGCAAACAATACTCACCGGCAAACCAGACCTCGCAAAAACATAAACTTGCCACGGAGAAAACAAAATGTTCCGAACTACAATCCTTTTTCTTATGAGCCTTTCCTTCGTAGCTGGCTGCCTGCCCTGGCCTGAACCACGCAACGAAGATACTACCCCCATGGTTAATCTCCAGGTCACCGAGAAAGAAAACCGCGAGGCCTTCGACCGGGTGATGGCCGAACTCGAAGACCGCGGCTACACCGCCACCCTCATCGTCAGTGACGAATTCGCCAATGATAACTGCCAACGACTTCAGGAACTTGACCACGCCGGCTACGAAATAATGGCCTACGTCCGCCCCGACGATCCCCAACAACTCCCCACCGAATTATCCTACGAGGATCAGTACGACCTGATCGCCGGAATCAAAACCGCTATCGAAGACTGCCTCGGCCACGTCATTACTGGTTTGCGCGCCTACCACTTCGCCCAAAACGAAGACAGCTATCAAATCGTTCAGCAATTAGGGTTTGATTACAACCTCGGCTTCGTAGCCAACTCCTCCGCCTCCCTGGCCGGCCACCAGGACGACACCCTCCCCTACTGGTCCGACACATACGAATTCTGGGCCGTCCCCATGCACGCGTTCTCCACCGCCAATGGCCCAAAGGCTTTTTGTGACAGACCATTCAAAACTCTTTCCGATGAACAATGGGAAGATCTGCTGACAATGGAATTCGATCGAATGGATGCTGAAAATCAACCATTGCTGGTCGAGATACATCCTTACTATAGCGGCGCCAACGACGGCCGCTTCCAGGCCTTCGTCAACTTCCTCGACTACGCCGAAACCCACAACGCCCAATTCATAACCACCGCCGAACTAGTCAACCGGTCACAAAACGCTTCATCGAACTGACGGTTTACGTGATTTTGCTTCTCACAATTGTTAGCATAAAATGCAGAAGAAGAAAAAGGGACATCGCTGATACCGGTAATATTTTAATGCTATTTATCACTACTGATAAAATCTTAAAGTTAACCACGAGCATTATATTCTCATGCATGATGCTGGTTTTCAGCCTTTCCTGCTCCGATAATTCGCATAAAAACAATAAGCCTTCGATCACTCCTGAGGACTTTGATAAATTTGTCATCCATGATGGCAAACCTTTTAATACGTCTTATGACTTAACCAGCGAAGAATTGGCTTTATTGAAAAATGCTGTATATCATCCGGAACGCAAAAAACGGGGATACACGAAAGGAGAACACCTCGCCAAAGCATATCTGAAAGATGGCTCCACTCGAACAGTCATAATCGGATTAGCATTTCCGATTATGTGGATAGAAGATACCCCAGGATATTGGGATATCTCAAACGGATTTCACGATCACGTTATGGCTATTATCAAATACGTATTCATACCCGAACGGCTTAAGCATGAAGATTTGCCACCTCCAGATTATTTACATGATGACCGATATCAAATTATAGCGAAACATTTGAAAGGAACGGTAAGATCAACATCATCCGCTCCCGCGCATAAGTGAGGCGAAAATACAGAACCAAGACTTTTCATATCGATCTGCTGTTATCAAGCTCATCCTTGCTTGGAATCTTATCGCGCTAATACTTCTCATCATAGCTTTGAAATACATTATTCTGCCATCACCCACATGGGGACCTTCGCGTGTCACAGAGCTTGACAGAGCAGGCGCGATAAAGAAAAATATTCTTCGTGAAAAGTTCCCAGATCTTGCAGAAAACTATCCTCATGATCTCGGCATGTGGATCACCCAAAAAGAGCGAAATACGGCAATATTTCTATCAATAATCGGAATCATCATTGCCCTCGTCAATATTGTACTGGTATGGAAATTTCTCTATAAGAAACATCGCAATCGAAGGGAAAACAACTCGTATCGATCTGTCCTCTCCAAGATCATGATAGCTTGGAACCTGGTTGCCCTTGTCATTCTCCCAATATGCTCGTTCTACGCAAGTTGGATGGCCTCCATGGGTGGGCCATTTCGGATTACTGAACTCGACAGAGCATTGGTTATAAATGAAGCTAAATTAACCGAAGATTTCCTTACCAGCGGAGGGTATACACACCGTTCACAACTTGGTAAATGGATCGCCCAAAAAGAACGAAGATCGACCATAACTCTCGCAATATCCGGCACTATAATTCCTGTTCTCAACCTGATGTTGGTATCAATACATCTCTTTAAATTACGTCATACCCGTTATGCATTACTTACAGTAGGAACAGCGATTCTGTTAAGGTCTCTGTTGTTTTCATTACACGGTGGCCAGCGTACCCCGGATTCCATACATTTCATAGTGCTTGACCCCTATGCTGTTATCGGCTATTGGCTGATAATCGTGTTTTTGGCAAATTCATATTTGGTTAGATTTATGAGAATACAACAAGAAGGTAACAAAAAGGATCTGTCTCATGAGTGTATTTTTTTTATCTTGATTAACGGCATAGCTGGCGGCATCATTTTTGGCAATCTTGATCCAACATACCCTCAACATAGTATTTGGGATTGGGGCGGGATTTTGTTTGGCGGACTTGTCGTAGGAGCTTTAACGGCAATCACCACCTTTATTTCAAAAACAATCAGCCGAAAATTATTATGGCCTGTGCGTAATAATGATCTTTAAGAATTAGGATGGCAACAGAAAATCATTATCGAATAGCCGGCATTTACTCCACAGGCTGCGAAGTAAGCCCTTTCCGCAGCCGTTCCGGCCAATCCTTCTTCAACTCATCCAACAACGGACGGATTTCCTTCAGTAAGCTGTCTAACTTTATGGTCATATCCAATCCACCGAACAACGGCATCTCCCGGTTCATCACCTTAACAGTAATCAACGCCGCACCCGCCGGCCCCTGCTGACTCAACAGGCGAAGCTCGTCCCCCTCGATCAATACCTTCACCCCCATCTGCACAAACTCCACCCGACCAGGCAACATCTCCCCCACCGATGGCGACAGCACCAGCCCCAGTTGCTCCTCCAAAACCTGCAACAACAACTCTTTTTTAATCCACCCCCTCCCCTCTTTCGGCGGATTTATAATCACATCAATGTTCCCGCTGTCCACCCGGTTGTTCTCCACCACCAGCGCGTTAAGACGAACCTTCAATCGACCATGAACACCCTGCCTCCCAAATAGTTCCCGGCAAAGCACATCCACCGAACCATCATTCCACCACCCGGTCACCCCCAACCGGCGAACACGCTTCCCTTCCAGCAAACCCTCGAACACCGTCAGCCGCATGCTCCCCCCCATCAACGGCAGACCAAATCGCTTCAACAGCGAATCAACTTGCAAATCTCGAACCCGCCCCCCAAATTCCAAACCGGCCAACTTACGATCCCGCACCACCATCCGGTCGATATCCAGATCCAACAGCGCCTCAATCGGCCCCTGCGGCAATCGCTTGGTTAATTCTTCTAAACGAAGTTCCTCCGCCTTCCCCGACAATTCAACTTGTTCGCGCTTCTCCCCCCGCTCCAGCGAAATCGTCCCCGCAAAGGAACCCTGGCTCACCGCGGTCTGCAACAACCGGTCCAAATCCAATGCCGACAGCGGTATCGTCGGAAGCTGCATGAAAACCTGCGGAATCAGGGCTTCATCCGCCGGATCAACCTGCGCCGTGATCCGGATAGGCGGCTCAACCTTCACCCCGTCAAGCGACTGGGCGGTCAGTTCCGCCGCCCCCTTACCCGATGGCTCAAACAACAACCGCCCGTCAACTCCCCTTAACGCCAGCCGAAAATCCGTTCGCGGCCAATTGATCTCCGCATCATGAAGCTGAATCTCCCCTATATTGAGCTCGGCGAAATCATGCTGCAGGCTGGCCCGCAAAATCCGCATGTAATCATGCTTCTCCCACTGGTCCGAGCCGATATCCACACCAGCTTCGTAAATATCGAGCATGGCTACTTGACCGTTCTTACCACCGGCGGAGTCCCAAATCACTCGAGGAGCATGAAAAATCCGAGCCCGCCGCTCCGGTAGCCAAACTTCCACCTGCTCCAATCGGCGCGCGTTCCAGCTATAAGGCCGAACCCGCTGGATATCTACCGGCAACCCGAAATACCCCGTCAAATCACTCTCCAGGTCGCGACGATAAGCATCACTGCGATAATACAGCCCATACCCCAACGTGATCCCTAACGTCAGCAAAACCGCCACAAACACAAGCCCCGCCAAAATGATTCGTCGCTTGAACATGGCCCCAGTTTACCTCACAACCGCCCGCTTCAGCCAATCCCGCCCCAAAAATCACCACAATCTTCCTTTCAACACGCCAAAATCGAAATTTATTCCTCCCAAATCGCCCGGAAACCGCAACATCCCCGTTACCAAAAAGTAAATAATGGTTAAAATAAAACGACCATGCGTGGCTTTTTTCACATTTCCCTGGCTCGAAAATGCCAGTTGCTCTTCGGCTTGGCCGTCGTGCTCATCATCTCTGCCGCGCTCTTCGTACCCGCTTATTACATGGACACCCTCGTCCACCAGAAAAACACCGAGCGGGCCTTACAACTGGCCATGCTGGCCCACCCCTGGGCCGATCCCTCCAATCCCGATTGGCAGCTCCAACAGGAATCACTGAACCACTGGTGGGAAGATAACGCCAAGGCCTTCTTACTCCCCAAAGCCAAACCACAACTCATCCGCCTCCAAACCAATTACAATACCGCCGCCAACGGGCGAAAAATCTTCAAGAAATGGAAAAAACAGGCCAAGCCCTTCGTGAAAGTTACCAAACAAATCGGACACTTCCTCAATCCGCCACCGAGCCTCCAGATCACCATAGGCCTCTGGCAATCACTGCCCCGGTGGATCCGCGAAAAACCAAAAACAGCCGCCTCCCTCGTCATGGGACAAGCAGCCCAACTACTCCGCTCCCATGGCCTGGTCCTCGATGAATTCCAACGTAAATGCATCCACAAAATGAAGTCGGATGAATCAATCAACGCCCGCCCCTTAACCAATCCCGATAAGGGCTACTACCGCTACATCCTGGCCGTCCGCCGCACCGGCGCCGGCGCGGGCCATCAACCACTAGCCGGCATCATTGACATCGAGCTGACTCCCGAAACCGACAAGGCCCTCCTGACCGATGACGCCCTCATCGGGGCCCGGATCGTTATCATAATGGCCGGCGTGTTGGCCGGCTTCTTGGCCATCATCGTCTTCTACCTGATCTCACACAAGCTGATCCTCGCCCCCGTCCGCGAACTCAAAACCCTCACCGAACGCATCGCCGGCGGAGACCTCAGCGCCCGAGCCAACCTCACTACCGGCGATGAATTTGAAGAACTCTCCGACTCCTTTAACGATATGCTCGGCGAACTTGAACGCTCCCGTAATGAATTGGAAACCATCAACCGTTCGCTGGACACCCGGCTCGGAGAATTGGCCGAAACCAACGTCGCCCTGTTCGAATCCAATCGACTAAAAAGCGAATTCCTCGCCAACGTCAGCCACGAATTACGCACCCCCCTGACCTCCATCATCGGCTTCGCCGATCTGATGCGCGACAGCTTGGAGGCCGATCCTCCTCCCGATCCCAGCCGCATCACCCGCTACGCCAGTAACATCCTCAACAGCGGGCGTATGCTCCTGGACATCATCAACGACCTGCTGGACCTCGCCAAGATCGAAGCCGGTAAAATCGAACTGCATCGCTCCACCTTTAAACTGCCTGACGTGTGCGAGGCCCTCAAAGATTTCGTCAAACCCATGATCGACAAAAACCAGCTGACCATGCAAATGCAACTTGCCGACGACTTGCCCACCATGAAATCCGACGCAGGCAAAATCCGTCAAGTACTCTTCAACCTGCTGAGCAACGCCATCAAGTACACCTCCGAAGGCGGTATCATCCGCCTCGAAGTCCATGCCATCGAAAACAACAAAAAGGTGCGCATCATGGTTTCAGACAACGGCCCCGGCATCGCCCCCGAACACCAGGAAGCCATTTTTGAGAAATTCCACCAACTGGATTCCTCCGTGACCCGGGCCCATAGCGGCACCGGCCTCGGCCTGCCCATCAGCCGCGAACTCTGCCAGATGCTCGGCGGAAATATCCACCTGGAAAGCGAACTCAACAAAGGCTCCCGCTTCATCGTCGAATTGCCCGCCGAATCACCCGAGAAAATCCATCGCCCCCTACCCACCCTGACTTGAACCCCTCGGAAATAACCTGTCCCAAACTCGTAAACGCCCCATTTGGTCACCTCCGCCTCAACGACTATACTCTACAAAGTTGATTTCACGGCAAAGCGAACACCCAGAAAATGTAATCCGCTTTACCCAACAGGACAGCTTCCATGCCGGAGATACAAGTACTTTCCGATCTGCTGGTCAACAAGATCGCCGCCGGCGAGGTCATCGAGCGACCCGCCAGCGTGGTCAAGGAACTGGTTGAAAACAGCCTCGATGCCGGCGCACAACGGATTGAGATCGCCATCGAACAAGGTGGACGCAAAACCATACGCATCACCGACGACGGCCGCGGCATGGATGGCCCGGACCTGGCCTTGTCCATCCAATCCCACGCCACCAGTAAAATTCGCACCGAAGACGATTTATTCCACATCAAAACCATGGGCTTCCGTGGTGAAGCTCTGGCCAGTATCGCCTCCGTTTCCCAGTTGCGGCTGGTCTCCCGCCCCGCAGACATCGAAGAAGCCCACGAGTTGCGGGTCAGCGGCGGTAAGATGGAACCCATCACCGCGGCCGCCGCCCCGCCCGGCACCACCGTGGAAGTGCGCGAGTTGTTTTTCAACGTGCCCGCCCGGCAAAAATTCCTCCGCACCGCCCAAACTGAAATGGGCCATATTACCGAGCAGGTGGCCCGCATCGCCCTCGTTCATCCACAGGTGGAATTTCGCCTGACCCATAACGGCCGCCTGGTCCATCACCTCCGCCCCGCTGATCAAATGCGCCGCCGCATCAGCGATTTCTACGGCAAAGAACTGGCGGACAACCTCATGGAAGTCGGCCGGGAAGAACGCGGCGTAACCATCACCGGCCTGGCGGGCCGACCGGTGGACAGCCGCTCCTCAGGCAAGTGGCAGTACGTATTTCTCAACGGCCGCTACATACGCGACCGCTCCATCACCGCCGCCGTCCGTGAAGCCTATCGCGGACTCATCGATCCCCACCGCCACCCCGTTATCTTCCTCTCCATCAACGTCGATCCCAACGAGGTAGACGTCAACGTGCACCCCACCAAGGCGGAGGTCCGCTGGAAAGAAGCTAACCGAATTTATTCCCAGGTGTTGTCCGTTTTGCGGGATCGGTTCCTGAACGAAGACTTCAGCCAAACCCTCAAGTTCAAAAATGCCGACAAACAGACTGCTGCTCCAGGTCAATATGCCGACGGCCCGAATGCCGAAGAGGCCGAAATACGCCGGCAGGAAATCCGACGCTCCATCGCCGACTTTTTTAAAAACGCCTCCCCACAAGCCGGCCCGCCAGCATCGTCGCCGAGCCCAAGCTTCAAACACTACGCGCAATCGGAAAATATAAAGCCCGACAACGCGCAACAGCAACCAAATTTAACCCCGGCAACAGACTTTGCTCTGCCAACACCGCTACCAAGTCCGCCAAACATTGTCCAATCTGATTCCGGAATACAATCAACGTGTGGCGAGCATCCCAACGCCTCACCTGGAACCCAAGAACCCCACGAGTTGTCTGAACCGCCCCGCCATGCAATCCAGATTCACAACAGTTACCTCGTGGCGGAAACTGACGAAGGCGTGACCATCATCGATCAACACGCCCTGCACGAACGCATACTTTTCGAACAGCTTTCCCGGCAGTTTTCCAACGGCCCGCTGGAAAGCCAACGGCTTTTGATCCCCGAAACGCTGGACGTCTCCCCGGACCAAGTGGAATTGATCGACTCACACGCCGACACCTTGCGTTTGCTCGGCTTCGAACTTTCCCCTTACGGGCCGGGCACCCTCGCGGTTCATGCCAGCCCCACCCTGCTGAAAGAAGATCGCATGCGCGAATTTCTGCGGGATATGCTCGATCGGCTGCAAGAGAACAACACGCCGACAAACACCGAACAACTCATCAACGACCTGCTGAGCATGATGGCCTGCAAAGCGGCGGTAAAGGCCGGCGACCCGCTAAGCCCCGAAGAAATCGACGCCCTGATGGCTAATCAGCACCTCGTACAAAGGTCCAGCAACTGCCCCCACGGCCGACCGACCACTTTGAACCTGACCATCAGCGACCTGGAAAAACAATTCAAACGCACATAAATTACGATCCCACATATCAGGACACGCCAAAGATACAAGCACACCCGATCACTTGATGCAGCTCAATATATTACACATAACTATAATATTGAAACTTTATTGGCCTTAGATATTTTCGCAAATAATGAAGCGAGTTTCAGAGTTGATGTTATTCGTGTCCTGATTTATCAAAAGAAATGCCTGCACCCACCGGCCCCCAATAGCTTACTCCAACCTCTCAAGCCCCCCTGCTCTGCTGGCTTTCAACAATCTGCCGGCGTACGTTTTGCGGCGTCAAGCCCAGGTTTTTCAAAGCCATCTGGGCGACACAACCCTTTTCAGCCATTAAACCTAAAATAAGATGCTCCGTGCAAATCTGTTTGTTACTCAGCTTGCGGGCTTCCTCAATGGCCTTGGCTACCACGTTTTTCAGGTGCGGCGTGCCCGGCAGGCGACCGAACACCCACGTATCCTCCATGCTCGCCTTGATATGCTTGTCGATTTCCGTCTTGACTTGCGACTCGGTCACACCCTTGTCCTGAAGAATCTGAGCCCCCAGACCGGCATCCTCCCGCATGATGGCCAGCAAAATATGCTCCGTCCCGATATATTCCTGGTCATACTCGCGGGCTATATGGTTCGCTCGCTTGATGACTTTATCCACGTGAGAACTCAGCTTTTCCATACATTCAATCCTTTATAACCGAATCGCAAAAATGATATTCCCGATACTTAAATAACTCAAAATACCAAGTAGAGCCTTGCTCACCTCATACCCGACGAATGATCCTCGCACTCAAATACCGTTCACCAGATATTTATAACCAAGGCTGAGCAGCGCCACAAGAACAGAAGCAACCAGTGTTATCTTGATCATCTTCAGCCGATTGGCCACTTCCCGGTCCCGCCACTCCGCCAACCGCTGATCGATCTCATCCAGCTTATGATCAATACGGGATTCGATCTCGTCCATCTTCTCATGCAAATACTCGTCCGCCGCACCGCGAATCTTCCGGGCGATCCCCCCGACCACGCCTTCATCCGTAATCTGCTCCTTCAAAGAATCCTCCCGCTTCTCCGGAAGAAAACGATACTCCTCTTCACTCTTGGCGGTATAGTTGGTGACCACCTTGCTGATGACCGAGCCCATAATGCGACGACGCGTTCGCCGTACCCGGTCGGTAAACGGCTCATGAGCCCGAATGCGAGCTTCAATCTCCCCCCGCCCCTCCTGCGGATATACCGGCAAACCCCGCAGGCGAGCCAACGCCTCCAGGCCCCGGTAACTCAAATCCGAAAAATCCATCTTCAGAATATTCGAGATCTCCTTGGCCAACTCTTCCTTACTGGCCGACGCCCGCACCGGCCGGCGAGCCCACATCACGATATCCAGCAGCGCCTCCCGGTCCAGCTCCAGCATTAACTCCTGCCGCTGACGAATCAGACGCAGCAGCTCCCCCCGGCCCATCTTGGCATCCAACTTCAATCCCAATTCCCGACCGTAAAATATCAACTCGTCCACCGGCAATTCGCTGATGGCCAAGGTTTTCTTCTTACCGTCCGACATCGCTATTCAACACCTTAAAAATTCGAATAATGAGCATATACAATCAGCCCGAATACCGCCAGCAGAAAAACAATCTGCAACAATTCCCACCCAAACCGCCAAATCCGAACCCGCAACATCAATACATATGTATATCGCCCCATAACCGCCGTATAACGCGAACTGCCAAAGTACCGCAGCCAACCAACCAGCGAATGCACCGTCACCACCACCACGTATACCGTACACATAGTCGCCAGTGTCCAACGATACATCGCAAACAGATCGAATTCCGGCATCCGGAGGCCCTTCCTGACTGGATTTCCTTTCAAACCCGACTTATATACAATAATGGCCGACAAAGGGAATTTGAAGCCGAGAACATAACCCAATGCCGGAACCGAATGGGAAATTTCAACACTGACTTAAAGCCGGCCTTGATCCTGCCGCCTTTGTCGGGTATCCTATGGGATTCACCGGAGGTGGTCTTGCGTCGGCTACCGCCGGTCATTTTATACAGGCCGATTGGAATGGAGAGCAATGACCGAAACCATCGATCCGGAACTGATTAAAATACTGGTTTGCCCCGAAAGTCATGCCCCCCTGATCCAGGTGGACGATTGGCTCTATAGTACAGATCCCGCCACCCGGCGGCGGTATCCGATACGCGAGGGCATTCCCATTATGTTGATTGACGAATCTGAGGTGGTGCCCGAGGACGAATTCAATCGGGTTATGCAGGAGAATCAGGAGAAAGCAACGAATGGCAATGATTAAACCAAAACGACGTCGCCGTGGCAACAAGAGCCGCTTCCCCGAACGTGGGGGCAAGGAATGGAATGGCCCCATCGTGGATTACAAGGAAGTGGACCTATTGCGCAAGTTCATGACCGCCAGTAATAAAATGATGTCCCGCAAGTGGGCCGGCACCAGCTCCCGCGAACAACGGGACGTCCGCCGGGCCATCAAACGGGCTCGCTTCATGGCCCTCTTACCTTATACCGGACCATAAAATCATTACCCTGCTGCGCGCCCGTAGCTCAATTGGATAGAGCATCTGGCTTCGGACCAGAGGGTTGGGGGTTCGAGTCCCTCCGGGCGTGGTTCGTTATATTCCCATGCGCACATCTTCCTAACCCTACGGTGTCATTTTAATCCCGTGTGCGTCATTTCGAGCGAAGCGAGAAATCTTAAACCACTTCTATTCGCGTTCAACAAAAACGCCTTTTTGCATTAGTTGATCCTCGACTATACCCATTTTGAAATCCCCCCTCGATAAGAATACGACCAAATAAGCAGTAGCAGTCCTCCTTTAATATTCCATCAAATTGCAATCTCCATAACACCAAAAAACGCCTTAAAGAGTCACTGAATACTAATCCGAGAAACAATCCGATCAATTACTTCGATAAATACTTGAAATTTATATAGACACAAAGGAAGCCAAAGTGGTAATATACAAAACACTACATCCCGCATAGGGATTCAACCAACGTTTCCGGACAAACGAGGGGTCACTGGAGGCTTATTTATATGTACCCGCCGAAAACTTGTCTGTTCTCATTCCTTCTATCAATCACCATCTTGCTCACCCCCGCCATAGGCTCGGTCATCTATGTGGACTCCAATGCAACCAACGACCCCGGCCCGGGTGATCCAACCGTAAGTGATCCAGCCGAGGACGGCAGCGCTGACCATCCCTACGATGCTATTCAGGAAGCTATCGACGCCGCCTCCACTGGTGACGAGGTAGTCATTACTCAAGGCACCTACACCGGCACCGGCAACCGTGACCTTGACTACAACGGCAAAGCTATCACTGTCCGAAGCATTGCCCCGGAAAATCCCGATGTCGTGGCTGCAACCATTATCGACTGCCAGGGTTCTGAAACCGAACCGCATCGTGGCTTTAACTTCGATTCCTTCGAAACAACCGATTCTGTGATTTCCGGTCTGACCATAACAAATGGATATGGTCAACTGGAGGATACATTTGATAATGGAACACTCTATTCAACAGGCGGTGGCATCTATTGCCTCTATTCCAGCCCTACTATTAAAAACTGCACTTTCCTCAATAACCAAGCGCATACCGGTGCCGGAGTATATACGAATGCTGATCCGGTTTTGGAATATTGCACATTCACCGAAAACTCGGTCGATTACAGCGGAGGAGGAATTGCAATTCGAAATGGCGCCAGCCCGACTGTAGACAACTGTTCCTTTATTCTGAACGATGCCTATCTTTTCGGGGGCGCTATTTACCATAAAACCAGTGACGCCGTAATACGCAACTGCACTTTTTCAAGCAACTCTGCTGATTGTGGCGGAGGGCTATCAAACTGGTACGGCAGTAACCCTGTCCTTACCAATTGCACGTTTAGTCGTAACAGTGCATCTTGCCATGGTGGTGGTGTTTATAACAACCAAACCGGCACATCAAGGCTGACCAACTGTATTTTCTTGTCAAATGCTACCAACTATAAAGGTGGCGGAATATACAATGAAAATGATTCACCCGTATTAACCAATTGCATCTTTATAGCAAATACTGCTAAATATGGAGGCGGCTCAGCTAATTACGAAGACAGTGCGCCAACACTAACAAACTGCATGTTTTACGCAAATGAAGCCTCTACTTATGGGGATGCCGTCGAAAATACGGATAGCAATGCATCACTTATGAACTGCACCCTGATCGGTCACGACAATTGTGGCAGCTGCATTCATAACACAAATAGCAACTTGAAATTAACCAACTGTATCTCGGCGAATGGAGACACTGAAATACGCAGTAACTCAACATCCTCCACAACGGTTAGCTATAGCTGTATCCAGCCTATGCAGCCGGGCCCCGGAAATATCGATGTAAATCCACTATTCGACATAAACAAATACCCCAGCAGCGGTGGCGACGGTTGGGGCGACGATCCAAACACAACGTATGTCGATGAAGGTGCCAACGATTATTATGGTGATTTGCATATCCATGCTGGCTCACCCTGCATCGATGCCGCGGATAATACTGCTGTCCCGTCGGATACCATGGATCTTGATGGAGATGAAGATACTTCAGAACCAGTTTCTCTGGATCTTACCGGTGTAAACCGATTTATTGATGAACCCAACAAATTCGATTCCGGCAAAGGTACACCACCCATCATAGATATGGGCGCTTACGAATCCTCGCCTTCCATTTTCTTAGTTAATTCCTATTCAACTGAGGTTCCGGAAGGGGGAATGGTTGATTACTCAATCGCCTTATCCAATGATCCGGGTGAACCAATCGTTGTATCGGTGATTTATGATTGTGGTGATACCGATATAACCCTCGAATCCGGAATAGAGTTGAATTTCGATTCATCCAATTATCATATTCCTCAACAAATCACACTGGCTGCAGCCGAAGATGAAGACTCTGTCGAAAGTTCAACACGTTTCCGGATCGACGCGATCGGAGATACTATCGAGGATACTTTTTTCCTTACCGCTGAAGAGATAGAAAATGAAGTCGGCTCGATTCTTTTCGTGAATTCTAATGCATCAGGAAATAATACTGGAACTACCTGGGCTAACGCCTTCACTGATATGCAAAGCGCTCTGAACGCCGCCAAAAACGCCGTGAATGCCGTGGAACAGATATGGGTGGCTGCAGGCACATATACGCCAACGAAACAAAGCGAACCAGACGATCCCCGCACCGCGGCCTTCCAACTCATTAATACAGTCAGCATCTGTGGCGGCTTCGCCGGCACCGAAAATCCATCCACTTTCGATTTGTCTGATCGAGACTTTGATATCAATGAAACCATACTCAGCGGTGATATCGGAACTATCGGTGATAATTCGGATAATTGCTATCACGTATTTTACGATCCCACACGAACTACCCTTGGCACTTCTGCTATCTTGAATGGCGTCACCGTCTCCGACGGAAACGCAGACGGCTACGACTTCAACGGCCATGGTGGCGGAATATACAACAACTACGACATGCACCCCAAATTGGTTTATTGCACATTTAGGAATAACTCTGCCCAAGAGGGTGGCGGGATATGCAACATCGGCAATAGCCCGGTGCTGGAAAATTGCAAATTTATAGGTAACTCAGTCTCGGGATCAGGTGGTGGAATTTTCAATGACTACTATAGCCATCCAAAACTTATTAATTGCATTTTTCTTGAAAATGATGCCGCCTATGTCGGGGGAGGCATTTCTACTAACTTTGATGCAAATGTAACAATGACCGGCTGCACCTTCAAAGCAAACTATGCCAACTTCGGTGGAGGAGCTGTACACGATTATGCCGATAGTCCAATCATTACCAATTGCGTCTTCATAAATAATGCTTCTGGACATGGTGGCGCAATGTACAATTATGATAGCGATCCGAATCTTACTAATTGTATCTTTAGCGGAAATGTTGCATACGGTAACGGCGGCGCACTGGTCAACACTTCAGGAAGTCGGCCAACTTTAACCAACTGTACATTGAGCGGAAATTCCGCGCAAAACGCCGGTGGATTATATAACTACGACAGTCATGCTACATTGAAAAACTGCATTTTGTGGAACGAAGGAGAGGATATCTACGACGACGAAGACGCTTCCACTACCGTAAGCTACAGTTGTGTTCAAAATGGCTGGCCAGGTACCGGAAACATCGATTCTAATCCCCGCTTTGTACGAGTACCCGATGATGGCAGCGATGGCTGGCGCAATAATCCTGATACGCCCAACATCGATGAAGGTGCCAATAACGATTACGGTCACCTGCGTTTACAGCCAAGTTCACCGTGTATCAACGCCGGAGACAATACTGCCGTTCCTTCGGACGCCACCGACTTGGACAATGATGGAAACACCACGGAAACGATTCCATACGACCTGGCCATGATTAACCGCTTTATTGACAACGCGAACATCGCCGACACAGGCAACGGAATTCCACCAATCGTGGACATCGGCGCGTATGAAGTGTTTGAATCAGAAATCCTCATCGAGCCCCAATTAGTGAAGGTACCAGAAAGCGGGACTGCCGATATCGCCGTCGCCCTGGCCCATGATCCGGGCGACCCGGTAACATTATCCGTATACTATGAATCTGGCGATGAGGATATTACTATCGCTGCAGGTTCAGAACTGACCTTTGACTCATCCAATTATGCGATTCCAAAGCTCGTCACAATTGCTGCAGCTGATGACGATGATTGGAGTGAGGGCATTGCACGCTTTCGCATCTGTACTACCGATATAGTTCCTGGCTTTCTGACCGTCGAGGAAATCGAAAATGACCTCGGCTCTATCCTGTTTGTAAATATCAATGCCTCCGGAAATGATGATGGAAGCAGCTGGACACATGCCTTCACCGATTTACAAAGATCGCTGAGTTTTGCTGCTGGTGCGCCAAACATCGTAGATCAGGTATGGGTAACAGCAGGTACATACACCCCAACAATAAAATTAGAGCGAGATGATAACCGTACCGCCAAATTCCAACTTATCAACGGCCTTAGTATCTACGGCGGATTCGCAGGCACGGAAGATCCAACTACCTTTAACTTGACAAGCCGCGATTTCTCAATGAACGAAACCATCCTCAGCGGCGATATCGGAGTGACCGGAGACAATACGGACAACAGTTACCACGTCTTCTATGGAACCAAACTGAATTGTTCCGCTGTTCTTGACGGCTTCACGATCACCGGCGGAAATGCAAACGGTGTTGACCACCTCGACGGGGGAGGAATGTACAACAATTCCAATAGCAGTCCTACATTACGTAACTGCATCTTCGTATCAAATTCAGCTCAATCACAAGGGGGAGGCCTTTTCAACTGGAATTCCAGCAATCCAACACTGGACTCGTGTGTTTTCAGCAATAACTCCGCCGACATTGGAGCGGGCATGTTTGATCTGGAAAGCAGCAATCCTTTTTTGACCAATTGTTCATTCGAGTCAAACGCTGCAACAACACAAGGTGGTGGAATATCCAATACAAATAGCAATCCGTCTCTGACCACCTGCTCTTTCGAGGAGAATGCGGCAACAGTTCAGGGAGGCGGTATATGCAACCAAGGCAGCCACCCAACCTTGAATGCGTGTGATTTCAATAATAACTCCTCTGACATTGGTGGTGGAATGCTCAACCTGGACGGCAGCAATCCCCAATTGACCGACTGCACGTTTGATATGAATTCAGTTACCGCACATGGTGGAGGACTGTGCAATAAAAACAGCAGTACTCCCATCTTGGATAACTGCGTGTTCAGCAATAACTCGTCCGAAGAAGAGGGTGCTGGTGTTTACAACTCCAACAGTGCCCCAACCTTCGCGGAATGCTTCTTCATTGAAAACAACGCTGGTGACGAAGGAGCCGGCATGTTCAACCTGTCCAGCAATCCCTCCCTGACCGATTGCACCTTCAATGGTAATTCAACTTCCTATATCGGCGGCGGGATCTATAATGGCGAAAACAGCAATCCGAAACTTAAAAAATGTGTTTTCCTTTCGAACCAGGCGAATTATGGTGGTGCAATTATTAACTTGTACGATTGTCTTCCGCAAATATATAACTGCCGTTTTATAATGAATTCTGCCCATTCCGATGGAGGAGGATTATA
>CAZMVS010000296.1:0-6453 GCA_964569525.1 uncultured Planctomycetales bacterium | reverse complement strand
CGCAAAGGGGGAGCGTGTGGCGGGTTACCGCTTTGGGTGTTTCCGCGGGCGGCGGAGTCGGCAAAGCCCCCGCCCCCGCCGATTTCGATTGGTTCCGAGTGGATTGAAAATTGTGCTATACAATTACGGTGCGATGGTTGGGAAACGAGGAGAAGAAATAAGGATAAAGAATCATGAAGAGCTATCGAGCATATGCGATTTTTATAATGATAACATTGGTAACATCTCTCGTGTTGCCTCTTCAAATCTTGGCCGACGGTGTTCCCACTACGCAACCGACTGACGCGGTTTTGCAAGCCCGTATTCGGATTCCGCAACCTTTGCTGAGCAAAGGGATCAAACGCAATCGCAAAACCAAACAAAAGATTGAAGAATACATGTACGGCGGGGACCTGCGCATCGGTGACTTGGACAACGACGGTGCGCCTGACTTTGTACTCTTTAAATCCGTCGCCGGTCTGAAGCCGTGTTATATTGCCGCCTTTACCTGGGACGGGCGAATCCTCTGGCAGTGGGGCAACAAGGATCGCCGGATTGTTTCCTCCAAAAATAAAAAGCATGTGTATCCGGTGGAATCGCCTTCTCGGCCCGGACCTGTCTGTGTGGTTGATATCGACGGTGATAAAAATGCGGAAGTTATTGCCCTGGTGATACAGGAAAATGTAAAACAAACTGATCCCTGGTCCACGGGCGATATGGAATTTGTGATTTTCGACGGCCGGACGGGCGAAGTTGAACGTCGCGCGGCACCCAAGCCGCTTGCTTCCGCGGGCGCGTATGACGACAAGGGCCGCCGCCACGCTCCGAACTATGTTCACCAGCGCATATTGGCAGCCGACTTCCGCGGCACCGGCGGGCCGCACGATTTTGTTATCAAACTGGGCAACACGGTATTGGCTTGTGATCAGAACCTTAACGTGTTGTGGACTTATCAAAACAAGTTTGATCGTTACGGCCGCCACTCCAGTTACATTCCCTGTGTTGGCGACGTGGACAATGACGGGAGGGACGAAGTCCTCGGCGGTAACTACCTGCTTGATTATGACGGTACGGTCATGTGGGAAAAGATGATGGGCAAGCATAACGATTCCGTAGTTATCGCCGACGTCGATGGCGGTCTGCCCAACGGCCGCGAGTGTGTGCTTTCCGGTTTCGGCCAGGTCATCGATGCCGACGGTGATGTGATATTCAAGCTGGGCGAAGAGATCGTACCCCACGGCCAGGAAGTTCGTGTCGCCAACTTCCGTCATGACCTGCCCGGTATGGAAATCGTTTTGCGCTACAACGGCCACCGGAACAAACTTTTGTTTAGCGACAGCAAAGGTCGCATCCTGACTCGCTTTACGGTTGATCACTCGCCTATCGAGGTCGGTCTTTCGCCGGTGTACTGGAATGGCCGAAATGAATCCATGCTGTTGTATTCCCCGCCGGCTTTGTGGGACGGTTACGGTCGCAAGGTCGTCCGGTTGCCGAAGTTGCCCAAGCCCTCCCGCCGTGGACGCATGGGCTGGTTCCACTGCATCCCCGCGCAACTTGACAATAGCGGCCGTGAGTCGATCATTGTTTACGATCCTTTTACGGATGAGCTTTTCGTTTACGGCCAACGGCCGTTGTTGCAAGAACGGCCTGATAGTTATCGACATACCGCCCGGCAGTACAACCCCCGGCTGATGGATTAAACATTCGTCGTCACCGTGCGAATCGGTTATAAATAACACCTTATTTTGAAGGTCGATGGATTGATCCTTTACGAAAGGGACGCCATGTTGCGCAACTCGTTTTTGAGTGTTGTCGTTTTCGCAGTTTTGTCGTCCACCACAGGATTGTGGGCCGAAACTGATGCGACCAAGCCGAAAGAACCCCGTTACCAGGTCTGGGTGGAAGACAGCCTGGTCAAGGTAATGCAGAATCAGCCGATGCCTGACGACCCGGCAAAGGAAATCGAACTGCACATGGCCCGTGGGGAATATGAAGATGCCCAGATCGTGGTTCGCCCATTGGATAACTATATCCATAACTATCATGGCGAATGCAGTGTGTTGAAACAGGTTGAGGGAAACGCGGCGATCGAACCTGCCCGGGTGCGCATTGTTGATTACGTTCCCTTGCGGCAGAATTGTGGAGCCACGCCCGTCGATGTGCGCGTTGCCCAGGCGCCGGCCTGGGTGCCCGATCCGTTGTACGAAATTCCCGATACCGACGTGTGGAAAGGCAAAGCCCGCCCGTTGTGGCTGACCTTTTACGTGCCCCGCCAAACGCCGCCGGGTTTGTATAGCGGCCAGGTGCAAGTAACCGCCAATCAAAAGACGTTTAACATTCCCGTGAAGTTGCAAGTGTACTCGGCTGTCTGCCCCGCCGAACGCACCTTGAAAGTAACCAACTGGATTATGATCGACATGATCGCCCATTACTCCGGCGGCGAACCGTGGAGTGAGGATTTCTGGGAGTCGGTGCGCAAGATCGCCCGCAACATGGCCGAACACCGCCAAAACATGATCCTTTGTCCCATATCGATTTTCTGGTCCAAGTTGCGGCTGATCGAAATCTCGCCGACCAATGATGGCAAGTTGCAGTTCGGTTTTTCCCGCTTTGATCAGTGGGTGCGTATCTTCAAGGAAGAAGGTGTCGTCGGCTACATCGAAGGCGGGCACATCGGTCACAACGGTATGGTTCACTGCTGGCTGCCGCGAAACGGCGAGATTGTTTATCACCTTCATCCTGCCGACACCCCGGAAGCGGAAGAATATCTTTCCCAATTGTTCACCGCCTTGCAGGCCCACGTGGATGAAAAAGGCTGGACGGATATTTATTACCAGCACGTGATGGATGAGCCGAACGATAAAACAGTAACACGGTACAACGCCGCTATGGACCTCGTGCGCAAGCATGCCCCGCGATTGAAGACCATGGATGCCTTGCTCAGCAGCGAGGTGACCACCGCCGACGTGCTGGTGCCCATATTGAAGGTAAATGGCTTGCCGGACCTGGCGGAGGATTACGAGCATTACAAAAAGTTGCAGCAGCAGGGCAAAGAGGTATGGTATTATTTCTGCGGCGCGGTGCAGGGAACGTGCGTGAGTCGGCACCTGGATCAGAAGATGCTGCGGGTGCGCTACACAAACTGGTTGAATTTCAAATATAATCTGAGCGGTTTTCTGCACTGGGGGTATAACTGGTGGGGATATCTTTCGCCCTTCACCCAGACGCAGGTGGCGTATAGTAAGGTTGGGCCGTTCCCGCCGACCGATCAGAATATCGTGTACCCGGCGCCCGACGGAGGGATCATGGATTCGATCCGCCATGAAGCGGACCGGGATTCGATCGAGGATTACGAATTGCTCAAGCGGCTGAAAGCCAAGTCGCCGGCCAAGGCCCGGGCGATTGCGGATAAACTGATCCGGGATTTTGATGAGTACGAAATGAACGTCGCCAAGTTTCGGGCTGCCCGGCGGGAATTGCTGAAAGCGCTTTGTGATTAACTGCAAGTTGACGCTTGTGAGGTGATGCGGTTTGCGGCCAGGCGGGTAATATAGTGGTAATAGAGTTACGTGGTACGAAGATACATAAGAAAATACATAGAGAGTGAGGCGAGATAAGGAATGTCCGTACATTGGGAAGAACGTTGGCATCCGTTGCGGGAGGAGTGGGTGATCATTGCCGCCCATCGGCAGAATCGGCCTTGGAGTGGGGAAGAAGTGGCGGATAACAGTAAGCGGGTAGTGCAATACGATCCGAATTGTTACCTGTGCCCCGGCAACAGCAGGGTCGGCGGGCGGCGGAATCCTGATTACGAGCAGACCTTTGTGTTTGATAACGATCATCCCTGCGTGGGGGAGGCAGCGCCGGAGGATCTGGCCGAGCCGGTGGGCATTTACCGTAATCGACCGGCAAGCGGTGTAGCACGAGTGATCTGTTATACGCCGCGACATGATTTGACTTTGGCGGAGATGGACGTCGAGGGAATCAAGGCCTTGTTGCGGGTGTGGCAGGAACAATACCGCGAACTGAGTCAGCGGCCGGACGTGAACCATATTCTCGTTTTTGAGAATAAGGGCGAAGTGGTGGGCGTTTCCAATCCGCATCCACATTGCCAATTGTACGCGACCAATTTCGTGTTCAAGACGATCGAGAATGAGGCGAACATCTGTCGCAAGTACTTGGCGGACACGGGCCGGGTATTGTTCCAGGACATTCTGCAATCGGAACAGGAAGACGGGCGGCGGATATTGGCGGAGAATGATTCAGCCATCGGGTTCCTGCCGTATTTTGCCCGTTATGCGTACGAGACGTTCGTGGCTCCGAAGGAGACGCACGGTAGTCTGGCGGACTTGTCGGAGGCGGAGTTGCATGATTTTGCTTTGGTGTTGCAGAAGGTTTTGATCCGTTTCGACAACTTGTGGAAGATGTCTTTCCCTTACGTGATGGTGTTGCATCAGGCGCCGACGGACGGGGCGGATCACAGCGGGTTTCATTTTCACATCGAGTTTCACCCGCCGTTGCGCAAGCCGAACTTGTTGAAGTACCTGGCGGGCCCGGAGATCGGCGGGGGGAGTTTTCTAAGCGACACCTGGCCGGAGGATAAGGCCGCCGAGTTGCAGGCGGTTCCCGAAGTTCATTACAAACATGGGTAACGCGATCGGCTGATTTAAGTCGGCGTGATGTATGAACAGCGCAGTGGTCGAGTCGGGTACATGCCCTGTGTTGTGTTGGTACGTCATTCGTTTGCCAAGTCAGTATGGTCATCTCTTTAGACCTTCTCTGTTGTCGCGTAAAAGCGGTTTGAACGGGGTTCAAATGGGTTTGTTTTCGGGTGTTCCGTTCGGGGTTATTTTTGTTGTAAATCCATTTATTGAGTGAGCTTACAAGCGTTTTTAAAATGGGTTTGTTTTGTAATTTTAAATTGCGCGGAGGTTCCGCTTGTTGAGTGGGACGATCCGTGTTTTTGTGGACTTCCGTGGTTCGCGTTGTAACGTTTATATTGATCATATCCATTATTTTCCTGGTCCAATGATTAACAATTTATTGTTGGGTCTTCTTTGCTTCCAAGGTACATAACATGCCATGTGTTCCGGAAAGATTGCTTTAAATGGAACGGGTGGTATGTGGATCAGGGCAAAGTTGCGCTATTTATCTTGATTAGATTGATTAATTAGAGTAATCATGGAATACACAAGTTGATGAATATTAGAAAAATGGAGGATTGTATTTGGCCAATATTAACACGAAGGCGCATGTTCTGGTTCGAGATCGGTTCCGGTGTTATTACTGTGGTGGGCCGCTTTTTCTTTCCCAAGGCATTAAGATTTTAGACTGGATGGTTGACGGGCTGGAATTGTATGATGCGCATGGGAAGAAAGAGCCGTTGCGTTCGTTCTGGGCAACGGTTGACCATGTCACGCCTGAAAATCAAGGAGGCATGGACACGTTGGATAATCTTGTGGCGTGTTGTGTCTGTTGCAATTCGCAGATGGGCGATGGTGAGCGGCATGCGCAATGCGAGTTGGAGCCGGACGGCCGATGGGACGGATTGAGTGGATTATTTGTTCATTGGAGTCCGCAATTCAAATCCCGATTGAGCCGAGAGGATTTAAAGTGGCTTGCCGCCCTGCAGCGGGAAAACGTTCAATTCCGCAAAGCCTCGTTTCTTGAAGGGTTAAACAGGATTAAGGAATGTCAACCGACATATGCCGGCAAGATCAATAACATTTATGAATTGATTATTAATGGGAAGTACGGCATATGACGGCGGCGGAAGGATTAGCCAGATTATATTTTGGTGCGATTGCTCAATTGGGCATTTCGATCGCTGTTGTGTATATATTCGTGAGGATTGGGCAGGTGGATAAGGAGACGGGGCCGGTGGCGGGGGTTGTGGTCGGGGTGATTGTCATGTTCGGGCTTAATGTTTTCTGGCCCGGGGGTTATTTTCTGGAAATTCTGGGACATACAATGATCGGTCTTGCCGGCGGGGTGGTTTTGTTGACCTGTTACAAGCTGGTGCGGGATTACGCAAAAGAGAAATGGTTGTAAGGGGGATGGAGGCGCTCAGATGAAAAAGATACCAGCGGTGCATCCGGGAGAGATTCTTCTGGAGGAGTTTCTTCGGCCGATGAAGATCAGTCAGAATAAGCTGGGGAGGGACTATTTTGCTTTGTTGAAAGATCCGCAAGGTGATGTGTTGTCCTTGTTGCAAAGTGAGGCGTTGTTATTGCAGCGAATGATTCTTTTTATTTGCGAATTCCGCGTATGTACGTAGAAATGGAACGCATATCTCTTGCAAATTCAAGTCCTCTTTGAGCTTCGTGATGATTTTTTAATAGTCGAAAAAAGAGAGATGGTGCGGGAGGCATAGGGGATATTCCCTAATTATTGCCAAGGGATATTTTTGGTGGCAAATTTTTGCTAATTTTTCACATATTATACTTGACCTCTTATTGGGGGGGGGGGGGGTAT
>CAZMVS010000295.1:0-1856 GCA_964569525.1 uncultured Planctomycetales bacterium | reverse complement strand
ACACAGAACAGGGGGGCACAATTTGTGTACAAACATCGGTTGATCGGGAAGCCGGTTTTTACGTGATTACAGTGATGGACAATGGCATGGGCATCAAGGCTCATGATTTGCAGCGGATTTTCGACAAGTTTTACAGGGGACGGGAAGCCACCTCTGTGGCCAGGGGGACGGGATTGGGATTGTCCCTAGTTAAGCATATCGTTGAAACCATTCACCACGGAGAAATATCTATAACCAGCGAGCAGGGAGTGGGGACCACCGTGGTTCTTCGCTTTCGGTTGGCGTGGGAATCAATCAAAGGGGACACCTATGGGACGTAGAAGGATCCTGGTAGCTGATGATGAGACACATATTCTCAACGTGGTGTCGCTTAAGTTATCTAATGCGGGTTTTGAGGTGATAACGGCGGAGGACGGTAAGGAGGCGTATAGCCTGGCGGTATCGGAGGCTCCCGATTTGATTATTACCGATTACCAGATGCCTCACCTTAGCGGAGTTGAAGTATGCGTTCGTTTGGCGGCGCGGCCTGCAAGTCGGCCTATTCCCGCAATATTGCTGACTGCCCGGGGGTTCAGTATTACGGAGGAAGACAAGATAGCGGCAAACATTCGGGAGGTGATCCACAAGCCTTTTAGTCCACGAATGGTTTTGGAATCCGTTCAGAACATATTGGAAGCATCGACGGTTTCGCAGGATGTTGTATCCATACATGGCTGATTTTGCCTCGAGGGATGAAGGAGGGTCATCATTCGTATTGCCGGCACAGAGACGAAGCAGTTAATGATCTCCGCGTTACCCCGGTGGGCTGATCCCTGGGGTCGGCTGGGATTGGGTTTGACGCTTTGGTCGTTATCCGGGGAGTACGTGGGGGGGGCGCGAGACAGTCAGCAATCGTTTTGGGAGGCGTTGCGGAAGTATTCCCCTCGTTATCGAGAGCAGTTGAGCCGGTTTGTCCGTCGGGTTCAGGCGGGTGAAAAAACGGTCATGGAACTTGGCACTCGAAGCGGAATCACAATCATCGGCCTACCACTTCATAGCCGAAAAGAAGTCACCAGTGTATTGTTAGCCTGTGGATTAACGAGAGAATTTGATGATCTGGAGAACCAGGCCCGTCTGGCGAGTATGTTCGAGCTGGACGGTCCTCTGTTACAGGGTTTGTCCGCAGATGTTGCCCGCCACAGTGTGGAAAATATGCGCAGCTATGCTGACATTCTCGAGCAGCAGCTCGGTTCGTTGGAGGAATTGGCTCGCAACCAAAAGGACATCAGTAATCTTTCACATCATTTAGCCCGTTCGTATGAAGAATTGAGTTTACTGTTTCGAGTCAGTGCCGATCTTAATGTTGCTACGCAGCCGGTCAGTCATTTTGAGAGGCTTGGGCGAGAGTTGCTGGAATCCACAGTGGCCAAGAGTTTTATCATCGTGCTGGATCCGCACTCTGGTATTTCGCAATCGTCGGTGGTCACGGCCGGTCCGTTAGACGTTCCGCGAGAGCAAATATTGCAACTATATGAAAAGGCCAAGTCGCATAGCCGTAATCTTGACAGTTGTTTGCTTATCAACGATGCGGTTAATGATCCGGAATATGCCTGGGCTCATGATTGGCTGAGGCGTTTTATATTTTTTGAATTATCCCGCAATGAAGAAAGTTATGGTGGTATTCTTGCGGTGAACCATGTTGACGGTTGTGATTTTGGTACGGAGGAGGTTCAACTGATCAACGCGGTGGCGCAGCGAGCAGTTGGGTTTCTCGAAAATGTTCGTTTGTATAATGATCTTGAGAAGTTGTTCATGGGTATGTTACATGCTCTGGTTAGCAGTATTGATGCCAAAGATCCTTATACATGCGGTCATTC
>CAZMVS010000294.1:0-16716 GCA_964569525.1 uncultured Planctomycetales bacterium | reverse complement strand
CCGCCAACCAATGGTCGTCGTCAAAACGATATTCTTGCCGTCGTTGGTCGGCGATTCCTCCCCCGGCGTCGAAGTAATCTGCACCCGGTTGTCATAACGATCAACCTTCTGGATCGGCCAAGGCCACTTCCAACACAAACCGGGCTGCTTGATGACGCTCTTCGACTCCTGCTTGTCCGGGTCGAAGATCTTCAACTGTTCACCCGTTTTCCGGGCCAGATAAACCTCCTCCCCATCAACAACCCGCCATTCCATACCTTTGTACTTCGGCTCCAGCTGGGCCTGGTCTGACAGATCGATGCCGTTCTCCGCAAAACAATCCCGCAGCGTTTTCGACAACTCACCCTTGTCCAACTCCGAAAACTCCGCTTCCGGAACACTGAAAAGCAATCCCGGCGGATCAATCTTGCCGAAAGTGCGCACAATCGCGCATTCGTTGTACCGAACCTGGTATGTGATCATGTACAACCCGAGCACGACTACCAGAATGGTCCCCGTTATGATCGAGGGAAGACTCCGTTTCATCTTCTTGCTGTCTCCATCAATGCCAGTTAAGCAATGCCCCTTCGGGTTACGGCTGCTCTTGCTCGCCCACCATAACCTCAAGCGGCACGTTCATGCTGTCCTGTACGTTCACGTTATACGTACTCACTTCGCCTTCCACGGCGCTGATATACTTACGAATATGGTCAATCGACCCGTTCAAGGCCTCCAAGTACTTACGCAACTGGTAAACCTCCGGAGCGGCATCCTTGGTCGCCTTCTCTTGGATAAATTGCATCGCCCATCCATGCGCTGAATTCTCCAGCCGCCATCGTTCGGAACGCGCCTTCGCGATAACCGCCGACGCTTCCCCGCCAATGCCTCGCTCCCCCTCTCCACCGAAAAATAACCGATTCACCTTTTGACAGGCCTCCTGACGGGCTCCCTCCGATGTGGATTCATCTCCCTCCAACTCATTCATCCGCTGAATCGCCCGGGCCAAACGCCTCGCCAAATCCGCACTCCCCGTCACCTTTGTCAACCGCTGAGCGCTCTCCTTCCGCGCGTTACGCAACGCCTCGCTCCGCTTCTGCTCCGCCCCAATCACGTCCTGAAACGCTTCCGCGGTCTCCATGGGCGGATGAGCTCCCTGCAAACCAAGGAACACAATCTCCACCCCTAAATCAGCCTCTTCCGCCGCCTGAACCACCGCCTGCCAAAGCTCTTGCTCAATCCGGCCGCGTCGAGCACCCAGAATATCCTCCACGTTGATACTGGCACAATAACGGTTGATCTCCCTACTGGCGATCGCTTCCAGCATCTTTTCCGGATCCTCATAGCTCCTGATCCATTGGTAGGCGTCGCGAATCCGGTACTCCAACGTCAACGAAATGCGTAACATGCTTACCGCAACCGCTTCACCGCTTTGACCAAACAACATGTCCTGCGGCTGGCGGCTCTCCAGTTGCCCAACTGGCAATTGCGTTTCCGTTTCCTCTTCACCACCAGCGCCCAAGTACTCCGCCAACTCCGGGGTCGCTACCAGAACATTCAAGTGCGGATCCATCTCGTGCTTGTTCGTCCAAAGCCGAAGGTCCGTCTTGATCTGCTCCCGCTGGGCTTCGCTGATTTTTGGCCCAACGTTCAAAAGATGTATCTGCTTGGTGTCCACCGGGTAAACGATTTCAAGAGGCCAAGGCCATTTCAGGTGCAACCCCGAATCCAGAACCGCCCGCTTGCGGCCGAAACGCTCCACCACCATAACCTCTTTGGCATCCACGAAAATCACCGAAGAAGCCAGGATCAACGTCAAAACCGCAAAACCGATCAACGGCACCACCGACCGCTCCAACAATTTGTAGAACCAGGTCGATGATACCTCAAAGCCGAACTGGTAATTGATCGCGTCGGCAATCGAACGAGCAATCCCCCCCGGCTCGCTGAACAAACCCAATAACCGACTGTCAAAAGCCGGTCGCGGCTCCTCCCCCGGCGCCCGCGGACGATAAAAATCCAATACAAAATTCAGGGCGATCTCCGCCGCCAGGAGCATCATCAGTAAACGCAGAATGTAGGCCAACGCCCGCTCCGGCACCGGCGTGTTCGAAAAATGCAAAGCTGCCAAAACCCCGCAGGTAGCCACCGCCGCAAGGGTAATCCCCATCAAGTAACCGGCCCCCGCCCGCAGCATCCGCCACTGCGGCTGACGGGCCATCCCCACCGCGTACCGCGACAGCAGAAAGCTTAAAAATGCCCCCCCGCCGACAAACCAAATCAGCACGCTGACGTTTTGCACCGGCCTCCAGCCCCGAGAATCCAACCTTGCTCCTATAGACCAGTTCCAAAACCACAAGCCCCCCAACGCCAAACCGAGAATCATAAAAACGGTGAATCCCGGCAGCATCCATTTGTACATCCACTGCAGCCGACGACGGGCCAGCAGCAGCGATTCTTCCTCTACGTCAAAAATGGCTTCGCCGCCTGCCCCGCCCTCACGCTCCTTGCGCAGCTGCTCCGTCTCGAACTCCTCCTCCCGTACCAGCACCCGCTGGTGGTAAATAAGCACGAGAAACAGCCAAACGGGACACCCCAACGCCGACAGCAAGGTCAGCCCACGGACTGCCTGGGAATAACTCCATACCATCAGCAGGGCAAAAAAGACGGTCAGGGCCAACTCAAAGACCAAGCCCATCAAAGCGACACTACGGGCACGACGATCTGGATTCTGTTCTGTTATCACGGGTGATTCTCTGAAACTATCGATGCATTATCTGGCCACTTGGCCGGCATGCTGTCCCTATCACTGCCGGCCGGACGAATTTTCATCCGACCTATGGACGGTTGAGTGACGTACTTTACAATAAGCGGGGCGTACTGCCAAGCTGTAAAATCGGCTGCCCGGTATCTGGAGCGAATCCGACCGGCAGATGATTCTCCTAATAAACTTTTTAATTGAGAGTCGAAAGCTCATGCTCAATAAACTCTGGGGCATTATTACCAACAGTTTTACCGAAACTATCCGCCAGCCAATCTACGGCATCATGCTCCTGGTCACCGGCGGAGCACTGGTCCTCAATGTCGCCTTGGCAGGATACACCCTCGATGACGACAACAAATTACTCAAAGACCTTGGTCTTTCTACGTTACTTCTCTGTGGTTTGTTTTTGTCAGCTTTCTCTGCCGCAGGAATTTTATCCCGCGAAATCGATAACAAAACCGTCCTCACCGTCATCAGCAAGCCCGTTGGCCGCCCACTGTTCTTATTCGGCAAATTTATCGGACTTACCGGGGCACTGGCCCTCGCTTTTTATCTCACCGGCATCATCTTCCTGCTCACAATGCGACACAAAGTCATGGAACGGGCCAGCCAGACTTTTGATATGCCCGTGATACTGTTCGGCCTTGGGGCAATCGTGGCCGCCATCCTCATTGCCGCCTTTTGTAACTATCTCTATGACATGCAGTTCTCTTCCGTTGCCATCGCCCTGGCCACCCCCCTTATGGGTGTCGCTCTACTGCTCGTCGCGTTTATTGATAAGGATTGGCAAATACAGTCCTTCGGGAAAGATTTCGTTGATGGCCAACTTGTCGGGGCCGTCACCCTCGTCTTTGCCATGGTCATGATCCTCACCGCCGTGGCCATCGCCGTCTCTACGCGCCTCGGCCAGGTCATGACTCTCGTGGTCTGTACCGCCGTTTTGCTCATCGGCCTGGTCTCCGACGTGATGTTCGGCCAATATCGCGAATCCATGATGGCCGCCCAACTCGCCTACTGGATCTCCCCCAACCTGGCCTTCCTCTGGGTCACCGATGCTCTCACCCGCGAGACACCCATCACCTTCAAATATGTGGCCACCGCCTTCGGCTACGCCATGCTCCTCGTCCTGGCCTGGATGCAGATCGGCATCGCCCTGTTCCAAAAACGCGAAGTAGGTTGATGATCGAAACAATCCTCTATCAACCGGCCACACGAAATAGAAAACAAAAACAGCTTAAGGAAGGCCCTGCCTTATCCGCTCATGTTTACTCACTGAGAACGCACTATCGACGAATCACCCCCCTTTGAAATACACTGACACACAGCAGCAAATGAATAATTGGATCAGGCGTTCAAAAATATGCACCACTCAAACCCAAACAATTCTGCGGCAAGCTCCCCCTGCCTGGTCTGCGGCCATGAAAATTTCGTCCCTCACCTACAAGACCTGCTTCGCTGTACCAACTGCGGTTTCGTCACCGCCCAAGTCGATCCCAACCTCGACGTCCGCAACATTTACGAAACCGATTATTTCACCGGGGGGGAATACCTCGACTACTGTAGCGATGAGGCCTTTTTCAAAAAGAACTTTCGCCGCCGCCTCAACGACCTGCTCCACTACCGCCGCTCAGGCAAGCTGCTCGAACTCGGGGCAGCCTACGGCTTCTTTGCCGACCTGGCCCGCGAATACTTCGACGTCGTCGGCTATGAACTCAATCCCCAAGCCGTCCAACACGCCCGCAACCAACTCGGCCTGGATATCCGCAACGAAGATTTCCTCCAAGGGGATTCCCACAAAATCGGCGGCCCGTTCGACATTACCGTCATGTGGGACCTCGTCGAACATCTTCCCCGACCGGACCTGTATATCCAGCGCGTCTCCGAATTAACCCAACCCGGCGGATTGCTTTTTCTGACCACCGGCGATATCTCCAGCCTTCTTGCTCGTCTGCGGGGACGAAAATGGCGACTGATTCATCCCCCGTCCCACCTGCATTATTTCAACCGCCAAACCATCACTACCCTGCTGGCCAACCACGGCTTTAAGACCGTCAACATCAAGCACGTGGGCACCGCCCGCAGCCTTCGCCAAATCGCTTATTCCGTCCTCGTCCTCGGCCTGCACCGGCCGACCGTTTACCAAAAAATCGCCTCCCGCCTGCCTCCAAGCGCCGGCGTCACTATCAACACCTTTGATATCATGCAGGTAACCGCAAAAAAGATTTGAGACTATAATTTATCCACATGCGAAAATAAGATAAGCTGAATACGCGCGTCGAAGCTGCGTAATTTGAAAAAACGACACCAAACAGGTTCATTAACGATAAGGAGTCCCCCGATGTCCATGCTCCTGGAATTTTCCATGTTCCCTACCGACAAGGGCGAATCGCTCAGCGAATACGTCTCCCAAAGCCTGGAAATCATCGACCAAAGCGGCCTGCCCTACCGCCTCAATCCCATGGGCACCGTCCTCGAAGGCGAATGGGACGAAGTGATGAACGTGGTCAAACAATGTTACGAACGCATGAGCCAAAATTCCAACCGTATCAGTTGTGCCATTAAAATCGACTGGCGGAAAAACAAGACCGACCAATTGGACAGCAAAATCCAAAGCGTGGAAAAGAAACTCGGCCATGAATTGAAAAAATAATCAATGCCCTTTAATGCCGCAAAAAACGCTGTCGTGTCGAAAGATAAACGGGAAAGTTACAGGAAGGCTATACGAACAGCTTGAAAACCAAACGCTCTTACATATTGGTCGCCGTTGTGACGCTTGTTTTCGTCTCCGCCGTCAGCCTGCGCATCCGCAATGGTCTGCATCAAAACGAAAACCATCTTGCCCCTCAAAAAACAATAAATCATACCGACACCGCCCAACCCACCGACTACGTCCTGCATCCATCGGTTGTCTCCGCCGAAAAAAACAACGGCCCAAAGCGTATCCTCTCCCTGGCCCCCAGTATTACCGAAATCATCTGCGCCTTGGGCATGAAAGACCGCCTCGTCGGCCGAACCCAGTTTTCCGATTATCTGCCCGGCCTGGAAAAGATCGAACCCGTCGGGGCCATCCAGGACGCCAACCTGAACAAAATCAAAGCCCTCGCCCCCGACCTCATCCTGACCACCTCCAACAGCGGTCGCCTCATCGACGGGCTCAACGCCCTCGACATCAAATACCAGGCTGTCCCCCATGAATCACTCGCCGAGGTTTACCAGGCCATCACTCGCATCGGTGAACTGTGCGATCGCCCCAAAACCGCCGCCCGTCTTGTGCAAAACATCAAATCTGACCTCGCCGCTCTTCAAAGACAAAGCAAAACCAATACCGCCGAACCGAAAAACGTGCTCGTCGTCCTCGGCCCACTGCCTATTCCACCCAAGGCCACCTGGGTCGCCGGCCCGGGCCTCTTCCTCGACCAACTCATTCACCTCGTCGGCCATCACAACGCCGCCGCCCAACTACTCGACAAACCCCAGGGCGAAATCCCCCTCCAGAACCTTCTCGCTCTCGATCCGGACATGATTCTTGAATTCAGAGAAAACCCCTCCAAAAACCAGCGACAGGAACTTTACCAAAGCTGGTCGCAACTCGGCCAACTGAAAGCCATTCGCAACCAACAGGTGTACACCATGAAAGGCATGCACTGGCTCAGCGCCGGCCCTCGCATCGCCCTCGAACTCCACAAAATCATCAACCTGCTGAACAAATAAATACACTGCATACTTCCAGGTCCCATTAAATAACATAATTTTCAAGAAATAGCCCAAAACCTTTTTATCCTTCTGACGTATTAGGATACATGCCGACATCCAATGGGTAACATTGATATTTCAAACTTAACTTTCTCGTAAGTGTTGAAATCTATTCAACACAGGAATATCGTTGAATAGACAAACGTTATCCTTTTGCACAGGCGTACAACGAAAACATTTATGGAGCCGGCGCTTTGAAGTTTTCGATAATGTATATAAAAATGGCGAACTGATTGGGAAAAAATGATTTTTGCGAACTGTCTTTCCATCCGCCACGAAAATATGCAACATGAAGGGACACGCCTTGGATAACGAAAAAGCTCAATCAACCGAACGAAAACCGCTGAAATCGTACATTGCCACCATCCAACCGCTCAAAAGCTCCCTGCTGTTGTTGCTTATCGCGACAAGCTTGATCTTCATCATACTGGCGGACTGGCTCTTCTGGGATCAGCCAATCGGTTGGGCACTTGGGGCATATGGTCTGCTCCTGGCCTGCGCAATCTTCTTATGGGAACGACGAAGACCACGCGGCAAGAGCACGTGGCTTATCACAATTGCAACTATCATTCTGTGTCTTCAATGTTTGGTGGAACCCAATAGCTTAACCATAAGCCTGGGCGTGCTGGGCCTGGTCACACTTGCGCTTGTGCTGCGAAACGGTTGGACGACCAATGGGCTTGAATGGTTGGAGCGATGGGGCCTGTTTACCGCTATAGGCTGGCTGACCTCCCTTGTAGAACTTTCCGCATGGTTTCGCCACCGTCTTTCAAGTAAAGATGGTCATAATTCCCCCCGATGGCTGCGTAATTGGTTAATACCCGTCGTGTTGAGCCTTGTATTTATAATCCTTTTTGCCGTCGCAAACCCAGTGATTTCGCAATGGATACAAGATGCCTGGCAAAAAACACGAAACCTTTTTGAAAAACTTATTGATAACTATCCTACGGGTGACAGGGTAATAACCTGGCTATTGATAGGCATTGCAGTCTGGGCACTATTAAGATTTCCGACTAAAACCAAGGAGCCGAAATGGGGAAACGTTCTGACCGGCGACTCCTATGCAAAAACACTGGTGCCTCCCTCGGTAATCACAAGATGCCTGCTTCTGTTCAACGCCCTCTTCGCCCTGCAAATCGGCCTTGATTTATGCTATCTCTGGGGCGGTTTACATTTACCCAAAGGGGTAACCTACGCGGAGTATGCGCACCGCGGTGCTTACCCGCTCCTGGCCGCCGGGATCCTCGCCGCGATATTTGTTTTCGCGGCTTTTCGCGGAAACCCGCAAGACAACCGCATACGCCTGGCCCGACGCCTGGTATTTCTCTGGCTTTTCCAGAATGCCCTACTACTAGCCTCCGCCGCTTGGCGATTATGGCTCTATATCGGCGCCTATTCCCTCACCCGCTGGCGCGTGGCCGCAGCGATTTGGATGCTTCTCGTGCTCTGTGGAGTGGCCTGGATTGTCGTCCGCATCGCGACCCGGCGATCAAACCTCTGGCTCGTTAACGTGAACGCCCTTACCGCATTGGTGGTCCTCTTCATTTGTTCCTTTTGTAATTTCGATGGCTGGATCGCACGCTTCAACACGACGCATTGCCGAGCAGTCCAGAAAGGCGGGGTACCTTTGGATCTGAATTACCTGGAGAAACTTGGCCCCGATACATTGCCGGCACTTATCAGCTTCGCGGAAAAAACCAAAAATCGCCACCAACTGCAAAAGGTTCATAATACAATCGCTCGTCTCCACACCCAGCTAAAAAACAACCTTGACAACTGGCGCGGCTGGACCTGGCGTCGTCAACGACTGATGGAACTCGAATATCCGGAAACGACGATTAAACCCTCTTTTGAAGGCAAAATACATCGAACGAGATATTGAAGAACATGAAAACTTGTGATAAACTCCTTTCTTCGCGCTCTTGACTATTAAGAGCAAACAAAAGGAAAAAAATGAAAATCTTATTAATCTTCAATCGGCAACCCTATGACAATACGGACGTGACTTGGAACGGCCTGCGTCTTGCTGAAAAACTACGGGAGGCCGAACAAGAGGTAAAAATGTTCCTGATGAATGATTCCGTTGATATGGCCCGCGATGTCTGCAAGCCGCCGGAAAATTACGATCAGGATTTATCGCAAATGCTGAAAGACTTAATTGCCAAAGATGTACCCGTAAAGGTTTGTGGCACGTGCATGGCACGCTGCGGCATTCACAGAAATCAACCCTATTTTGACGGGGCCGTAAAAGCTACCATGCCGGAACTCGCCAAATGGGTTGTTGAATGTGATAAAGTCATAACGTTTTGAAAAGCGGGCAAATTTTGGCGGGTTGCACAAGTTGAACCTTATTGCGCAACCACCTTCACTTAAAAATTTGCGAAAAAGCAACCGCAACCGCATTACCCATCAATAACTCGATCAATGCAAGACCCGGCACGGATTCCCCGCCGCCACCACGTTCGGCGGAATCCCCCTGGTCCCCACGCTGCCCGCCCCGATCCCCGTGTTCCCCCCGATAGTCCCCCCCGGACAGATAATCGCCCCCCCGCCGATCCACACGTGATCACCAATACGGATCGGAGACGCCTGCTCCGGCCCCGCCATTCGCAACTTCCGTTTCAATGGATGCCGCGCCGTATAAATCTGAACGTACGGACCGCACATGACGTTCTCCCCAAGATAAACGTAATTGCAGTCCAGGATCACACACCCGAAATTCAAAAACACCCCACCCCCCGCAAAAATATGACAACCATAATCACAATAAAAAGGCGGCTCCACTTCAGCCTGAATCCCCACACGTCCGAACAACTCATGTATCAGATCACGCCTTTTATCTTCTTCATCCTCTTTCGTCTGGTTATACAAACGCGTCAACCGACGAGCTCGCCGACGCATCGCCGCAAGCTCCGGATCCGTCGCCCGATACATCTCACCTGCCAACATTCGTTCTCGTTCCGTCCGCGCCATCGTTTCATTTGCTCCGCCAAAACCCCGTCCAAAAATTCCACACAAAATATACAGTACCTTAGAGATTCATTATACCTCCTCAATCCACGCCGCCCCCCTCCAATCAGCATTTCCTCCCCAGTGCTTGTCGCCTCCTCCGCCTTGGGTTACCCTTGACGCCCGTGGATTCAGTTCATAAACCAAGAGCCTCTACAAATAGAAAGGATCGCAAAATGGCAACAGCAGACGGCAGATACCGATTCTCCTTCGGACCTTGGAACATTCACGAAGGTGCCGACCCCTTCGGCCCCGACGTCCGCCAACCCATCGCCTTCGAAGAAAAACTCAAAGTCTATAAAAACCTCGGCTTCGACGGTGTGCAATTCCATGACGACGACGCCGTCCCCGATCTGAACGACCTTTCCGGCAAACAAGTCGTCGAAAAAGCCACCGACCTGGGCAAAGTCCTCAAAAACAACGGCTTGGAGGCCGAGTTCGTCGCCCCCCGCCTCTGGGAACACCCCAATACCATCGACGGCGGCTTCACCAATAACGACCCTGCTCTCCGCCAATACGCCATCGACCGGGGCGTGCTCTGCGTGGACATCGCCGCCGCCCTCGGCTGCAATAAAATCGTCCTCTGGCTCGCCCGCGAAGGAACTTACATCCGCGAATCCAAAAACGCCCGTCAGGCCCACGAATGGCTCATGACCGGCATCAACAAAATGCTCAACCACAACAAAGATGTCCGCATCATGATCGAGCCTAAACCCAACGAGCCCATGGACCAGGCCTACGTGCCGACCATCGGCCACGCTATCGCCCTGGCCTATCTCTCCGTCGCTCCCGACCGCATGGGCGGCCTCATCGAAACCGCCCACGCCAAACTCGCCAACCTGGATCCCTCCGACGAGATGGCCTTCGCCCTCTACCACAACAAGCTCTGGAGCGTCCATCTCAACGACCAGAACGGTCTGAAATTTGACGAAGACAAAAACTTCGCCGCCATGAACCCCCGCGAAGCCTTTAACCAGGTCCGCGTCCTCGAAGAAGGCGGCTTCGGTAAAAACGGCGAATACGTCGGCCTCGATGTCAAAACCTTCCGCACCCAGAAACAGGACGTCAACACCAAACACCTGTCCAACAGCAAACGCTTCTTCGAACTCATGCTCGAAAAAGTACGCACCTTCGACCGCAAGGCCGAAGATGAATGCATCAAAAACCGTGATTACGAGGAACTCGAACGCCTCGTCATCGAACACCTGCTCGGCGTCACCGGCTAGGGTAGCCTTACCAGCCTTCAGCCTTTACGAATACACCCCGTCCCCGGTTGCAAATATCAGGGGCGGGGTTTAATATTCCTCTTCCGTTGAAGTAAAATTCGACACAAACAAAGTTATAGGATTCATAAACACGTTGCCGATACATGCATCTGGGCGTGCGGGTAGCAGCGTCTTTATAACTTCAATCTTCATATTTCATTCGTAACGATCCAGGAGGGCACGGTGGACTGGCGTCGCGCTTTGTTATCTCTAACTCTAATCGGTAGCTGCATCTGGTGCATGGGACTTATCAAACAGGTTCACGAACAAAAACAGACAATCCCTTCCCATAAAACAACATTGGTCCAAGCCCATCAGCAGACAAACGAAGGCTGATTTGTCGGAATTGGCTCGGCCCAAAACGTTCCCCATAAAGATGCTCTGACTGATCCCGCTGAAAGCAACACAACTCAGCAAACAACAAATCTGCGTGTTTCCACAATGTCTGACTGAATCTTCTGCTATCCCCCGATCAATCCCCCATCCCCGGCGCCCACAAGTACATAAACCGCGGCTCGGGGTGCAGCCACTCCGCATCCAACCCAACATTAATCAAATTCACCTGCGGCGAACCACCCGATTGCCGGGCGTAAATGTTCGGCTTCCAACCCAGCGGCCGCTTGTACGTCACCACCTTGACCCGCTCCGCCCCGATCTGCGCCTTGATATCCCCCAACACATCCCGCAAAGTCCCGATCCGATCCACAAAACCCAACTCCAAAGCCTGCTCCGCCGAATACACCCGACCGTCCGCCAGCTCGCGGACCTCCTCCTCGTCCAACTCCTCACGACCAGCCGCCACCACCTCTACGAACCGGTCATAAAAATCATCCACCAGCTTCTGAAATATCTCCCGCTCTTCCGTCGTCAAATGCTCAAACGGCGAACCGGCATCCTTCATCTCCCCCGACGTAATCGCCTCCGCCTCCATGCCGATCTTCTGCATGGTCCCCGCAAAATTAATCAACTGCATGATCACCCCGATGCTCCCCGTCAGCGTCGTCGGATGAGCTACAATCGAATCACACCCGCACGCCACGTAATATCCCCCTGACGCCGCCACGTCCATCAACACCGCCACCACCGGCCGCTCTCCCTCCGTCCGCTCCTTAAAATATTTCAACTCCTTGTACATCAAATCCGACGCCGTCACCGTGCCCCCAGGCGAATTGATCCGTACCACCAAGGCTTTTACCCCCGAATCATTCGCCGCCTTCTCCAGCTTCTCCACAAACAACGAAACCGGATGCTCCCCCTCCCCGATCAACTCCGGCTTGCTGCGATTCATCAACACCCCCTCAACGTCGATCAACGCAATCTTGGGCGGAAAAAATCCACCCTCGTCAATCAAAACTTCCTCTTCCAGCTCCTGCTCCGCCGGCACCGGCGTAATCTTGTACGCCCGCGGGCCGCAACCCGCTAAGACAAAAAACAACCCAATAAATAGATATCCCACCACCCTCTTATGCGATAAGATGCTTTGCACCACATGCCTCCCTGAAATCTTTTCCTTTTTTATTTCATATGCCCACACTGGCCGAACATTATAAACCCTCTCTCCCCCCTTGCGCAGCCCCATGTCAACTTCACTCCCAACCTCCTTCATGGACGCCATATACACTTTCCGTTATCATCTCCCCCGGTTTTCTTCCTGCCGTCCCGCCTTACCGGATCGCGGCAGCATCCAATCTGACCAGCAAAACGGAGAGGTCGAATTCATGAACGATGAAACTCCGCAACTACAAAACGAAAAGAAAATGGCCTGGTACCGTGGCCTGTCCCGCTATCAATGGCTTATCGTCATCATCGCCTCCATGGGCTGGATGTTCGATACCATGGACCAGCAATTCTTCAATCTAGGCCGCGGACCGGCTATGAAGGACGTAACCGGCTACGCCCCGGTCGTCACCGGATTGGAATACGTCAAAGAACAAAGCGTAAAGCTTCAGGACAGCTACACCGCCGAAGAACTCGACCTGCTTGTTGAACAGGAACTCATCAACGAGGCCCAGAAAAAAGAAATCCTCACCGGAAAAAACGGCGAGACCAAGGAAAAAGTCACCCGTAAAGAGGTGGCCCAGGTCATCGGCGAACAAATCCTCGCTCCAAAATATCGCAAACTCGCCCAGGATGATCTGGAACCGTTCGAGCAGGAAACCTTCACCGAACAAGATCTCAACCAACTGATGGAAAAGGAAATCGTCTCCTCCATCTCCGCCGAGGAATGGCTGGCCAAGCATCCCTCCGGCCAAATTCCCCGCGAACAGATGGCTTTCTACATCGGGCGCGAAGAAGCCAATGCCCAAGCCGACGTAGCCGGCGATCAGGCCACCATGATCTTTGTCTTCGGCTGGGCTTTCGGGGGGCTGCTTTTCGGCTGGATCGGCGACGCCCTCGGCCGGGCTAAAACAATGGCCCTGACCATCCTGATCTACGCTCTGTTCACCGGTCTTAACGGCCTCGCCCAGACCGAGCTCCAGTTCCACGTACTCCGCTTCCTCACCGCGCTTGGTGTCGGTGGTGAATTCGCCGCCGGGGCCGCCCTCGTCGCCGAATCAATGCCCGAACGTTCCCGCGCCGCCGCCCTAGGTACCGTCCAGGCTCTCTCCGCTGTCGGTAATATGATGGGCGCCGGACTCGCCATCTTTATCATGCCCGTCCTTGGTTGGCGATGGCTTTTCTTCGTCGGGGCTATCCCAGGCATCGTTGCCGTCTTCGTCTTCTTACTCATCCACGAACCCGAAAAATGGAAAGAAGCCCGCAAAAAATGGCTCGAAGAACGCAAAGCAGGCAAGACGCAGAAAAAAGCCGCCTACGCCGGTATCCTTCAGGATTCCCGCTGGCGAAAACGGGCCATCATCGGCCTGATCCTCGGCATCGTTGGCGTCGGCGGACTCTGGGGCGTCGGCTTCTTCAAACCTGAACTCGATCGACTGATCGGTGAAAAATACGGCATGGCCCCCGAAGCCAAGGAACGCATGACCAATATCGCCTTCCTCCTTCAAAACTTCGGGGCCTTCTTCGGCATGGCCACTTACACCGCCCTTGCTCTACGCATCGGCCGAAAGTTCGCCTTCGGCTTCTTCTTTGTCATTGCCTTTTTTATCGTCTCCTATACTTTCCTGTTCTCCGACACCATGGCCGAGGTCTATATCCTCGCCCCGCTCGTTGGCTTTGCTACCCTTGGGCCCTTCGGCGGATTTGCCATTTACTTCCCCGAACTGTTCCCCACAAGATTGCGGGCTACCGGCGTCGGCATCTGTTACAACGTCGGCCGATTCGGGGCGGCCCTCGTCCCCGGTATCAAGGGCGGCCTGAAAGGCCTGTTCATGAGCGGGGCCCTGATGATCCCCTTCCTGCCCGCCGCTACCGGCGACGCAACGCTGGCCATCAGGTATGGATCCTTCCTCATGCTCTTTATCTACCTCGTCGGGCTCATTACCCTCATCTGGGCCCCCGAAACCAAGGACCAACCGCTGCCAGAGGAATAAAATCAAAAGGGCAAACGCCCCGGCCAACAGGAATAACTCCATCGGCCGACAACAATAAATTCCTCGGCCAACATGTAAAACCACAAAGCCCGCAGGCACACAAACCCGCGGGCTTTTCGTTTCCATTTCATGCACCCTGTCATCCCGATCCCCCGCGCCTGTCATTTCGAGTGGAGAACAAAATGCCGACTTGGCATTTTGTTCGTAGGGAGAAATCTTAAACGCTCCCCAACCCCTGCACCCTCACCACGTATATCACCCCGAACACGCAGATATCATTTCGCTACTATGGAGCCATACCAAATCAATGCCGCTTTGAATATTGTGGACTGCGGTGGCTTTGACACCGCTTTGGATCATTCGGTGTCATTTCGAACGAGGGAAAAACAATCAAAGATTGTTTTGACCGACGTGAGAAATCTCCTATCTTCCAAACGCGTATCATCCCGACTCGTCGGGATCTCCAAACTTCACAATTTCCTGAAATCTCTCAACGCCGTTTCATTCCAAACGGATTGCTAACCTCCGCCCCCCTTTTTTTCAGCCCCCCGACCGGATTCCGCTTGACATAGACAACATTCGCGTGTTCCATATCCTTCCAGGCTATTCTACAGATTAGTGATAGTTATCACAGAACAGATAAGTTACCCACATACCAGGGAGATAACATGAATAATTTATATCCATTATGGTACGCTGTATTCGCTTTCGTACTGGGCGTCATCGGCATGATCATAAGATATTTTTGCCTCTTTGACACGATTGCGAACCTGTCTTTTCCGTACCTTTGTTTGGTGATCGCGTTTGCCTTGATGATTGTCGGCATACATTGCTTGCTGTTCTGCTCTCACCCTTCCGATCTGAGCTTGAAACCCAATTTAATACTTTTCTTGATCATATCGTCTCTTTCGCTGATTGTTGTCATCTGGGATGGCTTGGGGACAGGATTTGATTCGAAAAAAATCATCTATGACGCCTCGAACGCTGCGGGATTCATCATTTTCTATGCCGCCTTCTTGTTTCTGCCAAGACTATCCAAAAAGAGTGAATAGAACTTGAACGTCCTCACTGTTCCTGAAAGTTGGACTTTCATCCTACCCTTTCGGAAAGGGACAATGCAGCCGCGCCACTTCACCTTTTGAAACGCATAAACTAGTCCATTGCCTCTAAACAAGGTGAAAACCAAAAACGTCTGAAAAAACATACAAGCGCGCAGACATCGCTCCCTTGTTCACTTCTGCCCCTGTCCCGACTCTCTCGGAGAGTCTACCCTCTGGCTTCTGCCTCTCTTCTGACTCCCGGCTACTTCTGCTCCACCGCAATATCCACCTTCGCCCCGTTCGTAATTGTGTTATACACCGGCGAAAACGCCGCCAGCACTTTCAACTTCTCCAGGTTCTCCGGATCCGTCTTCACCCTGAACCGCACTCGAATATTCGTGTACCCCTTGGGCACGTTCGGGTCCAGCCCGAGGAACCCCCGCAGATCAATATCCCCTTCCAGTTCCGACTCCAGCGCCTCGATATGAATCCCCCGCACCGCCGCATGGGCCACCATGCTCGTGGTCACGCAACTGGCCAGTGCGTTTAACAGGTGCTCCACTGGGTTCGCCCCCTGGTCCGCTCCCGCCAGCATCGGCGGCTCATCCGCGTGCAGTTCCACCTCCTGCTTGTGCGTGTTCTCCTGCTTGGCCGCATAAAATCCGCACACCGTCGTACAGTTATGGTTGGCCTCCAGCCACTTGTTCCGCACCCGGAACTTGCAACTCCCCAACGCCGGATCATTGTGGATCGCGCTGACCGTCTCCTTCAACACGTTCAGGTCAATCCCGTTCACCTGGGTAACTTGTTCCGTTGTCATCGCTTGCTCCTTTGTATCGAGGCTGGGACGGCACCCGCCCCGGCCGCCAATAGGATTTCCAATCCAGCCTGTGACCAAACCGCCAAGCTCGCGTTCCCAATGACAACGTTTGTGAAAGCGCACCTCTCCCCGAACAAAACATGACCACCGCCGCCGCACCCTCGACCATTAATCAATGCCAACTGATCATGTCCCCATGGAAATTCACCGAAGCCGACTCAAGACGTGTACCCTTCCCGCCGGCATCCCCCCGACTATCCAGATTCTAGCGCGCTTCTGAAAATTGACCTGTGCCCGCTGTGTAATCCGCGAATCTTCGGGGGGCAACAGCCACGACACCGCTTTGGATACATGGACCGCGAAAAATGTCATTTCGAACGAGGGAAAAACAATCAAAGATTGTTTTGACCGACGTGAAAAATCTCCTATCTTCCAAAAGTGTGTCCAGATTCGTCGAAATCCCCTACCGCTCGGAAGTAAATAGGGACAGTCACCTATCTCATTGCCTTTTTTGCATAATCCAAACTGGAAACACAGCTAATTATCGTCAATTTGCCGTCCCTGTCATGTTCGTTTTTTTCCTTTTCAGGCCTGTCTT